>DAIQBQ010000092.1:0-9964 GCA_036781065.1 Actinomycetota bacterium | reverse complement strand
CGGGCCGGCGTCGGCGACACCGTGCTGGTCCACTTCCGCAACAACGACACCCACTACAACTGGCCGCACAGCATGCATCCGCACGGGCTCAAGTACGACCCGGCCAGCGACGGGGCCTACGTAGCCTCGGACACAACGACACCCGGGCGGGCGGTGCCCGTGGGGCAGTCCTACACCTACACCTGGACCGCCCAGCCCTCCTCAGTCGGGACCTGGCCGTACCACGACCACTCGATCGCCCAGGGGATCACGCCGGCCGGGCCGGTGATGGAGTTCAATGCCCAGCTCGGTATGTTCGGGCTCATCGCGGTCACCGATCACGCAACGCCGGCCGTCGACAGAGAGTTCTTCCTCTTCTTCCACGACCTGTACCAGGCCGATATCCCGTCGCTCTCCCAGGACTTCGACTCGTTCAACGGGGCCGCCTACCTGGGCAATACGCCGTCCTTCGAGGCCATGGTGGGGGACCGGGTGCGCTGGCGGGTGGCCGCGCTCGGCAAGGAGTTCCACGTCTTCCACCTGCACGGGCACCGCTGGAAGGACGAGGCCGGCCGGTATACGGACTCCCAGCTCCTGGGCCCGTCAACGACGCTGACGGTCGAGTTCACCGAAGACAACCCGGGGGACTGGCTCTACCACTGCCACGTCACCGACCACATGGATGGCGGGATGGTCGGCTGGTACCGGGTGTCTCCTTAACGCCCGTCATAGAGCGCTTTAGGCTCGGGCTCCAATGGCTGGCCAAGGCGCGAGGGGGGGTCCGGGATGATCCTGGTGGCAGGTGGGACGGGGCGGCTCGGGACGCCGGTCGTCAAGGAGCTGGTCCGGCAGGGTGAACTGGTGCGGGTGTTGACCCGGGCCGGCGCCCGTGCGGAGCACCTGCAGGCTATTGCCACCGACATTGTCGTGGGGGACGTCCGCCAGCCGGAGACCTTGGGCGCGGCCCTTGCCGGAGTGAGGACCGTCGTTTCCGCAGTCCAGGGCTTTGCCGCCCGCGGCGGGGGCACGCCGGACTCCGTCGACCGCAAGGGCAACGCCAACCTCGTCGCTGCCGCGGCGGCGGAGGGAGCCGACGTCGTGTTGATGTCCGTCGTCGGGGCTGCCCCCGACAGCCGGCTGGTGACTGCCCAGGCGAAGTTCGACGCCGAGCAGGGGCTGAAGGCCAGCGGCGTCCCGTGGACGATCGTCCGGGCCACGCCGTTCCTTGAGACCTGGGCGGAGTTTCTGGCCGTGGGCATCCTCTTCGGGCGAGGCAAGAACCCGATCAACTTCGTGGCGGTGGACGACGTGGCTGCTGTTGTGTGCCAGGCGGTGGTCGATCCGTCGTTCCGGGGGGAGACCATCGAGATTGCCGGGCCGAGGGACATGACCCTCAACGAACTGGCGTCGCTTATGAAGGAACTCAAACTGCTCCACCGGCCCATCCACCATGTCCCACGATGGCTGCTCAAGGCGACCTCGCCGGTGGACCGCCGGGCCGCCAATGCCCTGGCAATCGACTCGGCAGACATGACGGCCGTCGCCAGCCCCCGGCCCGAGGGGGTCCCACTGACCGAGCCTCGGGCGGCGCTCAGACGGCTACGCCGCGACTAACCACACTGTCCGTGTCCTTAGCCCCTGGGCCTCGCCTCGGGCGGGGGCCTCAGCGGCGCCCCTCCCTTAGAAGGTCCGGGCCTTCACCTCGATCTTGCCGTCCTGCACCCGGGTCTCGTAACTGGGCTGCGGCGCCGTTGCCGGGCCGCGGGCAAGGGAGCCGTCGGCCAGGTTGAACATGCTGGCGTGCCACGGGCAGGTCACCCGCCCGTTTTCAACGGTGCCCTCGTGCAGCGGGCCCCCGGCGTGCATGCAGTGGTCGGCCAGGGCGCAGATGGCGGAGCCGTTGCGGTAGAGCATCACGTCGTTGCCCCCGGCGTCGACCAGCTTGGCCTCGCCCTCGGGGAGGTCGGCCTCGTCGCACACCGGGGTCCAGTCGTCCACCCGCCATTCGAGGGCGGTGTGGTCCACCCCGATCGACCGGCGGAAGGTCATGTGCCCGCCGAGGTAAGCGGAGCCCGTCATCACCCCTGCCCCCGCCAGCGAGAGCAGCTTGCCCATGCCCCGGCTCCCGCTCTTGCGGGCCAGGTAGGAGCAGGTGAACAGGGCGATCGCGCTCAGCTGGCCGACCGCGTGGGCGGCGCCGAGTGCCCGCTCGGGCTCGGTCCCGAGATCGGCCAGGTCCGAAAGCCCGGAAAGGGCAGTGGGCAGGGAGGAAAGCACGCCGATGCCGATCAGCGTGTCGGCTCCCCCGGCCGCTGACTTCCCGCCGGCGAAGTCGAGGGCCAGGGCGCTGGTCCAGGCCCCGATCGTGACGTCGGTGAGCATCGGGTGGAGGGGATGGCCCAGCCAGGTGCCACTGAGCAGGTCCTTGACCGGCCCGGGCTGGACCTTTGACGAGAAAATTCCGGCGAGAGTCTGGCAGAGCGAGTCCAGCACCGATTGGCGCTCCAGCCAGCGGACCGCCGACTCCGCTATGGCGGCGAACTGGGCGCCCACGGCCAGCTGCGCTGGCGTGGGGGACCCTGAGGCGTCCGCTGGTGCCTGCGTCTCTATCACTGCATTCCTCCCGTGGCCGGTGGGCATACCGCCGCTGCTTGAGCGTGCCCGCAATCTTCACAAGATGTGAGATCCGCTCCTGATCCTAGCGAGCCTGGCAAATCTTTGACAAGCCTCGATGAGGTTTAGAAACACCCGAGGTCCCGCCCGGCGCCGGCGGGGGCCGGGCGGGACCGCAGGCGAGCTAGGCGGCCTTCCCGGGCGACGACGGGGTTGCGCCCGGATGGTGGTGGATGGTGCCGGTGGGCACCGAGAGCGGGATCGTGCCGACGGCTCCGAGGTAGGGGAGCGGCTTCCGGGGGGGCGCCGCCGGGCTCTTCGCGCTGGACGGCGACTCGTCGGTCCTCTTCAGCTGCAGTTGTCCAGCCTGAATCAGCGACATGGTCCGACCTCCTTGACGACAAGGACAACGGGACGCCGCGCTCCGGAGTGCGGTTCTTCTAAGAGAAGGCTAGCCTAGTTTTAGAATTAACGCAAGCCCTGCAACGGTTTTTCGTTCTTTGGAACCTGGCGGCTCTATGTGACCCTTCACGTTACAAAGAAGGTCGTTGCAGGCCCGGCGGCGAACGTCGGCCGGCGGGCGCAGCTACCCCCGGGCATGGTGGTTGTCGATGTTGAAGCCACCCACCGAGTGGTTGAGCACCGCCCCCTCCAGCAGCGGCGCACTCGTGGCGTCGATCAGCACGTCGATGCCGAGACAGCGCTGGATCAGGTCCCCCGACCGCTGCCTCTCGTCGAGGCTCACCTGGTAGCGCAGCCCTGAGCGGCCGCCAGGCTCGGCCTGGATCCGGACCGCCAGCCCGGGCCGCCCGGCGGCCAGCATCATCGCCTGCACGGCGGTGGCGGCGCTCCAGGTCAGCGTGACGCACTGGGTGGGGCCGGTCGGTTGCATGACGGTGTCCTTTCCGTTCGGGCAGCACTGCCGGCGAGCGCCGGTCAGGGATCGCCTTCGCCGCTAGCTCCAGGCGAGGTACGCACGACGCACGCTCCGTCGCGGCGCAGCCACAGCGGCCGCCCCGCCGGGGTCACTCGTCCTGGCCTGGCAGTAAACCGTTCGCCTGCTCGATCATAGTCTCGGGACTGCCATGGTCAAGACAGGGCGGCACAGGGCTTCTCCACCCTGCGTCGGGCCGATGAAAAGAATGTACTCATGAGGACATAGTCACCTCCGGAAATCGCTGGCAACATCTTCTCCTAGCCGCCGGATGGCCCTGCTGACAGAGTAAGAACCCGATAGGCAGCATACAATCTACCTGCAAGGGCGTTCCCGCACCAGGCGTCTGGGCGCTGCCGATCGACCCCGGAGAGCGAGAACGCACGCGGTCATCCCGGCGAAACGTCAACGAGCGGGGAACCGGGTGGCCGGCGCCCTCGGTCAGGCGTCGCGCAGTGACAGCAGCAGGCCCCCGGCCGCCATCGCCCCAGCGGCCCACAGGACGCTGACGCCCAGCCCGGTCCACGGCGTGAGGGTCAGGCTGTGCACGTTGACCGTGGTCTGGATCCCGAGCCCGGCGGTCATCGGCCCGATCTGCGTCAGGTGGCGCTGCCAGGTCGGGTCGCTCACCACGCCCCCGAGGATCGGGAACAGGTACAGCGCCCCCAGCGCCGCACCGATCGCCGCCGCCGTGTCGCGCAGCATGGTCGCCGCGCCGAGGGCCAGCAGGGCGATGAGCGTCAGATACAGCACCGACCCCACCGCCGCCCGTACCGTCGATCCGTGCGCCAGCGACACCAGGGCGTAGCCGTGGGCCGGGGTGAAGCCGTTGGCCTGGAGGATCAGCCGGCCTGCCAGCAGGCTGCCCAGAACCGCCACGGTCCCCGCCACCAGGGTCAGCCCGGCGAGCAGCACCGCCTTGGCGGCGAACAGCTCCAGCCTCCGCGGCACGGCGGTGAGGGTCAGGCGGATCGTGCCGAAGCTGTACTCGCTCGTCACCGTCAGCACTGCCAGGATCGCAATCACCGCCTGCCCCAGGAGCACCCCGGTCAAGGCGGTCTTCGTCGTGTCCTGCACGGCGTTGAATGGAGGGTAGGTCGCCGTCGACGCCGCCGCCGCGCCCGCTGCGATCACCAGCACGACCGACGCCGCGAGGAGCCACAGGGGGCTTGGCACCGTGCGCAGCTTGGTCCACTCCGCTTTGAGCGCGTCGTTCATGTGTCCCGGCGGTTCAGCAGGCAGACTGCGAGGGCCAGCGCCCCGGCCGCCCAGACGCACAGGACGGCGAACCCGGCGCAGTAGGGGAGCGGGAAGTAGCCGTTGACCGGGGCGTAGGTGAAGCCGACCTGGTGGTAGGCGACCACGGTCTGCTGCACGGCGAACCCCGCCGCCGGGAACAGCCGCAGGATCCACTCCGACGGCCCGGCCGGGAGCCCGGAGGTGACCAGGATCATGGGGACCAAGGTGAGGACGATCGTAGCCGTCACGGCCCCCGCGCTCCGGCGCAAGATGCTGCCGATGGCCAGGGAGAACACCGCGGTGACCGCCAGCACGGCAGCGGTCCCGCCGATCACCCGGACCGTGGTGAACAGGCCTATGGACGGGACGTAGTTCCCGTTGGCACGCAGGACCTGCTCGCCGAGCGCAGCGCCGGCGCTGGCACCGATGAGGGCTACCACGAAGGTGACCGCGCCGATCACGGCCGCCTTCGCCGCCAGTACCCGCCCCCGCCGGGGGCTCGCCGCCAAGGTCGTCCGGATCATGCCCCGGCGGAACTCGGATGTGATGAACAGCACCCCGACCACCGCCACGACGATGAGCCCGATAAATGCCCCGCCCAGCGAGCTGCCCAGCTGGCCGGGTCCGTTGTCGACGCTCGGGGCAATGTTGCCGGAACCGCTGATGGTGAACGTCCCGCCGGTCTGCGCATAGGCCGACGTCCCGGAGCCGGCGTCCGGCCCGAGATTCTGCCCGACGTTGTCTCCCGACCAGGACCCCGCTGGCCACTGCCCGCCGAGGCTGACGTTGGTGAAGACCGCGGTCAACTGGCTCGGTTCCATGTGGCCGGTGGTCACCATGAGGTGCTGGGTCCTCACGTCGACCAGCGGCGACGTGACGAACATCCCCGCCTGCACGGTTTCCGGCAGGCCGGCCAGCGTGGTGGACCCGACCGTGGTCCAGCTGGCGCCGCCGGTCGACACCGAGCCGGTCAGCGTGTCGCCGCTGCGGGTCAGTCGGAGCCACCTCGGCGAGCTCGCTGACACCGGGCCGGGGAGCCCGGCGGTGTCGCCCGTGTAGTTCCACTGGAAGCGCACCCCGTTGCCGCCGGTCGCCATCACGGCGGCGTAGGGCGACCCCTGGCTGGTGTTCTCGGTGATGATCAGGCCGGCCTTGGCCCAGGGCTCCAAGGCGGCCCTGGTGTGGGCCAGCGGGTGGCCGGCCTCGACATGCTCGCTGACGCCGGCGAGGCCGGTCATCGAGGTGAGCTCGACGGTGATGCTGCCGTTGCCGTCGAGCGGCTGGTGGACGAATTCGTAGGTGTCGTCTACCTGCTCGCCGCCCGGCCCGTACGAGACCGGGGGGCCACCCTTGACGCAGGGTTGTGGCGGTCCGGGGCAGTACGAGGTGTGGCTCCCCGCCCCGTTGAGCAGGGCGAAGCCGGCGATCAGCAGCCCGGCGACGGCGGAGGCGATCAGCCACGCCCGCACCGAGCGGAACTTCGTCCATTCGGCCCGCAGCAGGGCGGCAAAGCTGTCCTCACCGGCGACCTGCTCCGAGCGGTACGCGGCCATCGTGGTCATGCTCATCGGGCCTCGCCTCTCGCTGCTGCGGCCCGGAACTCGACGGCGTCCCGGGTCAGCTCCATGTACGCCTCCTCCAGCGTCGCCCGGTGAGCGGAGACCTCGGAGAAGGCCACCGCGTGCTCCCGGAGCAGGGCGATGATTCCTTGCGTCGCAAGGCCGGACACGGTCACGGCGTCCGGGCCGGTCGCCGCCACCGTCGCCCCGGCGGCGGCCAGCACCGACATCGCCTCGGTCCGGGCGCTTGTCCGCAAGGTCACCCGGCCCCCGGAGGCGGCCCCGATCAGGTCGGCCACGCTGGTGTCGGCGACCAGGCGGCCCCGCCCGATCACCACCAGGTGGCTCGCCGCCCCCTCCAGCTCGCTCAACAGGTGGCTGGAAATGAGGACTGCCCGGCCCTCGGCGGCCAGCGACTTGAGGAAGCCGCGCATCCAGACGATGCCCTCGGGGTCCAGCCCGTTGAACGGCTCGTCGAGCATCAGGATGGGCGGGTCCCCGAGCATGGCGGCAGCGAGGCCAAGCCGCTGGCGCATCCCGAGCGAGTACCCGCCGGCCTTGCGGCGGATCACGCTCTCCAGCCCGGCGGCCTCCACAACCTCGGTGACCCGGCGGGAGGGCAACCCCTGCGAGTGGGCAAGCCAGAGGAGATGGTTGCGCCCGCTGCGGCTCGGGTGCAGGGCGCCGGCATCGAGCAGCGACCCGACGTGGCTCAGCGGGTGGCGGAGGCTGCGGTACTGCCGCCCCCCGACCGTCGCCGTGCCGGAGTCCAGCCGGTCCAGGCCGAGGACCGCCCGCATGGTGGTCGACTTGCCGGCCCCGTTGGGGCCGACGAAGCCGGTGACGTCGCCCGGGGCGACCGTGAACGAGAGCCCGTCGAGGGCAACCGCCTCGCCGTAGCGCTTGTGTGCTGCCGTGACTTCGATCGTGGCGTCCATGGGCCCAATGGTAGGAACCGCCGGGGGCCGAGTCGTCACGGCCGGGAGCCATCTTTGCGCTGCCGATCGCGGGGGAGTGGCCTGCCCTGGCACCCCTCTCAGGGGGGAGCAGGAGATCCCGGGCGGGGGGGACGCCGCGCCAGGGTCCAAGGGCCACAATGTCTTGGTGGGCGAACTGGGGATGGAACGGCGTTCGATGGCCGCGGGGCACCCGGCCGGAGCCGCAGTTGCCGCAGGAGTCCTGTCGGTGGGAGCGGTGGCCGAAGCGCTTGCCCGGGCGGGCGTCGCCGGCGCGCGTCCCCCGCAGATGCTGGCGCTGGTCTTCCTTGCCCTGGCGACGACCATCCCGCTGGCGTTCCTCCGGCCCACCGCGGCAGCGATGGCCGTGACCGTCGCCGCGGTGCTGTCGCTGGCGTTATTCGGCTCGCTGACCGTCGCCGGGCTGGCGGCCGAGGTGGGCGCCCTGTACCGGCTGGGTTCGCTGGGGCCGCAGGGGCGGAGCGCCCAGGTCCTGGTGTCGATCCTGGCGGTGCCGTTCCTCGTCCTCGCCCTGACCGGCCCACGGCCGGACGGGTCGGAGGCCGGCGTGCTGACGGTGCTGGTCGCTGTGCTGGCACCGGCTGCCGGCTGGATCGGCTTCGCCCGGAGGGCGCTGAGCGAGGCAAGCACCCAGAGCGCCGCCCGGGAGGTGATCGCCGGGACCCTGCTCGAGCACACCGCACGGGGTGAGCGGGCGCGCATCGCCCGGGAGCTGCACGACGTGGTCGCCCACCACATCTCGATGGTCGCCGTGCAGGCCGAGACCGCCCGGCTGACCACGCCAGGGATGCCCCCCGCCGGGGCGCAGCGGCTGTCGGCGATCGGCGACACCGCCCGGTCGGCCCTCACCGAGATGCGCCGCTTGCTCGGTGTCCTGCGCGAGGACGTCCCGGCCGAGAGCCCCGTGCGCCAGCCGCAGCCAGGTCTGCGCCAGCTGAACGACCTGCTCGACGCCGCCCGGGAGGCGTCGGGCACCGGTGCCCGGCTGATCCTCAAGGGGACGCCGGTGGCGCTCGATCCCGGCGTGGAACTGGCCGCCTACCGCATCACCCAGGAGGCGCTCACCAACGCCCGGCGCCACGCACCCGGGGCCGCCGTCGACGTCGAGCTGTCCTTCAGCGACGAATCCCTCCGGGTACGTATTCGTGACAACGGTCCCGGGCCCCCGGCAGCGGTCACCGAAGGGGGGCTCGGTCTTGCCGGCATGCGGGAGCGGGCGGCGGCGGTCGGCGGGCGGTGCCGCACCGGGGCCGCCGCCGGAGGCGGCTTCCTGGTCGAGGCGACGCTGCCGGTACGGACCGAGGGGCTGGTGTGACCGCACCGTCAGCCGTGCGCATCGTCGTCGCCGACGACCAGGAGGTGGTGCGGGCCGGGTTCGCAGCGCTACTCGGCACCCAGCCCGACTTCGCCGTGGTGGGCACCGCAGCCGACGGGGCCGAGGCGGTCCGGGCCTGCGCGGACCTCCATCCCGACGTCGTGCTGATGGACGTGCGCATGCCCGGCGTGGACGGGATCGAGGCGACCAGGCAGGTGGTCGGTGGGGTCGCCAACGGCGCCGGGCCCCGGGTGCTCATCCTCACCACCTTCGACCTCGACGAGTACGTCTACGACGCCCTCCGCGCCGGCGCCAGTGGCTTCCTGCTGAAGGACGTCACCGCCGAGCGGCTGTTCGACGCGGTCCGGGTGATCGCCGCCGGCGACGCGCTGCTGGCGCCGGCGGTCACCCGGCGATTGATCGGCGAGTTCGCCCAGCTCCACCCCAAGACCAGCGCCCCCACCGCCACCGCGCTGGCCGCCTTGACGCCCCGGGAGACGCAGGTGCTGCGCTTGGTCGCCGAGGGCCTGTCCAACCCCGAGATCGCCGCCCGGCTGGTCGTTACCGAGGAGACCGTCAAGACCCACGTCAGCCGGGTGCTGGGCAAGCTCAGCCTCCGGGACCGGACCCAGGCGGTGGTCACCGCCTACGAGTCGGGCCTGGTCGTGCCCCGCTCATCGCGGTAGGGAACCGGGACGGGGCGCTCGGCCCTCACGGGCGGACCAGAGGCTGTCCGATTTGCACTAATGCAGTGAGCAAGCCGCGCTGCCGGAGCAACCGTTCTTGCTCAGAAGGCCGAGCCCGGAACGAACAACTGTGCTCGCCGAGTTTGAGGCCCGGGCGCTACCGCCGGGGGGCAGGTGGCATCGTCGTGGCCCCCACGTTGATGTCGAGCCACTCGCGCAGCGGGGCCGTCGCGCCGAAGAAGTCAACCAACCGGTCTTTGGCCCTCTTCGTGCCCAGCCAGGCCCCCGCCGGCCACTCCCGCCAGGCAACGATCCCCTTGAACCGCAACAGCTCGACCCGGGGGTGGTCCTTGGCGTAGCCCTTCGGGGCCGACTTCAGCGACTCGCGGGCGGTCACCTCGGTCCCGTCCGTTCGCAGGGCGGCGACGATGCCCTCCAGGGCGCCGCCGGTCGGCCCGTTGTCGGCTGCCGACCGGTAGCGGTCGAGTTGGTCGGGCGCCATCTCCCACATCCCGGTCCCGGCGCCGAGCCCGGTGGCGGACAGCCGGATGTAGCCCGGGCCGACCACCGCCCCGATCTCGGTGCGGTACGGCGACTTGTCCTTGCTGAATCGGATGTCCCGGTAGGGCCGGTGCACCCGGCCCTCGCCCCAGGCCGGGGCC
>DAIQBQ010000091.1:0-10003 GCA_036781065.1 Actinomycetota bacterium | reverse complement strand
AAAACGGGGAGGGGGGGTCTGCCCCCCGGATACCCCCCGAAAACGGGGAGGGGGGGTCTGCCCCCCGGATACCCCCCGAAAACGGGGAGGGGGGGTCTGCCCCCCGGATACCCCCCG
Source organism: Actinomycetota bacterium (assembly GCA_036781065.1). GTDB lineage: Bacteria > Actinomycetota > CADDZG01 > JAHWKV01 > JAOPZY01 > DAIQBQ01. The sequence goes on along the minus strand of DAIQBQ010000091.1, from coordinate 9,886 downwards.
AAAACGGGGAGGGGGGCTCTGCCCCCCGGATACCCCGCAACGCGGGGGCCGGTGGCGAGGAGTTCAACCTGGGGGGGCATTTCGCCCCCCCAGGTTCGTCTCTGCGGTCCGGGGTACCCCTACAAAAGGGAATGCCCCGTACGCATTCAAAGTTGTACGGAGGAGAGAGACTCACTTCCGCGAGGTGGACCGGCCCATGAAGAGCGACGATCTGCTGCAGCTTCGCCAGGAGTTGACCCAGCGGGGCGAGCCATTTGCACTGGCCACCGTCGTGTGGCGCCGGGCGCCGTCATCGGCCCAGCCGGGCAACCAGGCAATCGTCACCCTTGATGGACGGGTCCGCGGCTGGCTGAGCGGTGCCTGCGCCCAGTCGGTGGTCATCCGTGAAGCGCGCAAGGCGCTGGAGAGCGGGGATCCGCAGATCGTGCTGCTCGGTTCCCCCGACGAGCTGGCCGCCCGGGCCAACGACGGCATCAGCCTGGTCGCAATGACCTGCCAGAGCGAGGGGGCGATCGAGTTGTTCGTCGAGCCGGTACTGCCGAAGCCGCACCTTGTGATCGTCGGCCGCACGCCCATGGTCGGGACGCTGGCCGCGATGGCTGACACGCTGGGCTGGCGGGTGGTGGTCGTCGACGACAAGGGCGACGTCGCTAACCACCCAGGCGTCGACCACGTGATCACGACGCTGGACCTGGCCGCCGCCGGAGTCACCGAACGATCGTTCGTGGTCGTGGCCACCCAGGGGCAGTACGACGAGCTGGCGGTCGACAAGGCGCTGGAGTCCGGGGCCGCCTACATCGGCCTGGTTGCCTCCCGGAAGCGGGCGAAGGCCGTCCTGGAATGGTGCCAGGACGTCGGGTACTCGCCAGAGCTGCTCGCCCGGGTCAAGGCCCCGGCCGGGCTCGACCTGGGCCACCTGCGCCACGACGAGATCGCCGTCGGCGTCCTCGCCGAGCTGGTCCGGTTCGTTGCCGCCCACCGTTCGGAGGGGCTCACCGCGCCGGCGCTGGCACCAGCCCCGGTGCAGCTCCCGGTCGCCGAGCCGACGCAGCCCGAGCCGACGCAGCCCGAGCGGGCGGAGGCCGAGCGGGCGGAGGCCGAGGCCCCCATACCTGCTCCGTCCGCCGCCGGCGATGCGATCGACCCCATCTGCCAGATGACGGTCGACATCGCCGAGGCTCGGTTCACCACCGACTACGAGGGCCAGACCTATTACTTCTGCTGCCCCGCCTGTAAGAAGAAGTTCGAGACCGACCCGGCGGCCTACCTGCCGGTGTCGGCGTAAGGGGAGCTGAACCATGAGCAGCGAGATTTCCGATGTCCTGGAAGCAATCGAGACCCTTTCCGCCCGCGGCGAGAAGATGGCCCTGGCCACCATTGTCGCCGTGCGCGGGTCGACCTACCGCCGCCCCGGCGCCCGGTTGCTGGTGCCCGAGAGTGGCGACCTGATCGGCAACATCTCCGGCGGCTGCCTGGAGGGCGATGTCCAGGAGGTGGCCCAGAAGGTGATGGGTGAGGGGGGCAAGGCCACGCTCGTCGACTTCGACCTGACCGCCGACGACGAGGCGGTCTGGGGCTGGGGCCTCGGCTGCAACGGTGCCGTCGAGCTGTTCGTTGAGCCGGCCGAGAAAGCGGTCGAGGTTTCCGCCGATCTACGCCGGGCACTGGAAGAGGAGCGGGAGATCATCGTGGTCACCGTCCTCGATGATGCCGGCATCGATGGGGTCGAGCGCGGGGCCCGGCTGCTGGTGCACCCCGATGGCCGCCGCGAGCGCGGGCTGGGCAACGCTGCAGCCGACGACGCTGCCGCGACGGCCGCCCTGGAGGCGTTCCGGAAGGGGGCTTCCATCAAGCGCGAGATCACCGTCGGCGAAGCCCCGATGATCGCCTTCGTCGAGGTGCTCGAGCCCTCACCCCGCCTGCTGGTGTGCGGCGCCGGCCACGACGCCATCCCAGTGGTCCGTTTCGCCGCCCAGCTCGGTTGGCGCCCCTACGTCATCGACGACCGGGACCGCTTCCTCACCCGCGAGCGGTTCCCTGAGGCCGAGGGGTTCATCCCGCTGTCGCGCCCGCTCGGCGCTGCCGAGGCCACCGGGACCGACCGGCGTGCCTTCGTGCTGGTGATGAGCCACAACTACCTGCGGGACAAGGACTACATCCATTCCTACCTGGGCACCGACGTCGCCTACATCGGGTCGCTCGGGCCGCGCAAGCGCCTGGACAGTGTGCTGACCGATCTGGAAAAGGAGGGGGTGGCACCGAGCCCCGGGGACCTGGCCAAGATTTACGCCCCGTCCGGCCTCGACATCGGTGCCGAAGGCCCGGAGGAGGTCGCCTGGGCAATCATGGCCGAGGTGATCGCGGTCCGGGCGGGCCGTGGCGCAGGTTTCCTGCGTGACCGGCGCGGGCATATCCACCCGCGTGCGGACTCTCCCTCAACCCCAGAGGAGGGAGCCAGCGGGAGTTCCTCCGGAGTGCCTTCCGGGGACGGTTCCGAGGACTCCACCACCGTCACCAACGGCACCGCCGCTGATGGGTCCGATGTGCTGGCGACCTCCCGGGCCGGAGCCGCCTGAGCATCGAGTAAGCCCACCAAAGAGCTGGTCTGCCGTCACCGGGCCAGCCCGTTCACCGGGCGGCCCCTTTTTGCCGCGCACTGTGGCATCCGCGCGCGCGGAGCCCCCGCCAAGAGCGCCACCTCCCCGGGCCAAGTGACCGTCCGGGCGCATTCATCTGAGCGCTTCAATAGGGCAGTTTCACCGCGCTAGCGCCACCTGGACTTTCCCAGGTTCAAACATATAGGGTTTGTTCCCGCATTCCAGCATTCACCCAGGGGCCCGCCGGGGCGACGCATTAGAGGAGGGGTTTGTCAGTGATCATCGATAACGAGTTTTCGATTCCGGCACCGATCGACCAGGTCTGGAAGTACATGAACGACTACCACCGGGTCGCACGGTGCATGCCTGGAGCCGAGATCCAGTCGGCCAACGACAAGCAGGTCAAGGGCCGGGTCAAGGTTTCGATGGGTCCCCTGAAGCTGGCCTTCGGCGGGGTCATCGACATCATGGAGAAGAACGAGGGCGCCCACCGGGTGGTCATGAAGGCCACCGGCTCCGAGGAGAAGGGCAAGGGCCAGGCCTCGGCCACGGTCACCTCGACGATGGTCTCCGCCGGCGGGGGCACCACGGTCAAGCTGTCCCAGGACATCCAGATGACCGGCGCCATCGCCCAATACGGCAGGGGAATGATGGCAGACGTCATCGGTGCCCTGATGAAGCAGTTTGCAGCATGTGCGGCAGCCGAGATCAAGCGCCCCGGCGGCGGTGCCGGCGCCGCCCGCGGCGGCGCCCCGAAGTCCATGAGCGGCTTCTCCCTGATGCTTCTGTCAATCAAGGCCTTCTTCAAGAACCTGTTCGGCTCGAAGAGCTCCAAGAAGTAGCGGGTGTCTAAGTAGGGGTACGGGGTCTCCGTGCGTTTATATAGCGTCGGCGTGTGAAGGGCGCACGTCGCTGAAGCGCTGTCCCACCAAGAGAGGGAGGGTCTATGGGTCCAGGCGGGTACTTTGCACTAGGACTGTTGATCGTTCTGCTGGTAGCAGCTATTCCGTACCTCGTCTCGATCAAACGCGTCGTCGACGTGATCGTCAGCATTCGAGGGCACATCGACGGCATTCTCGCCAACGGTGTCGTGCTGACCGGTGAGCTCGACGGCGTCCCCGAGCTACTCGAAGTGACCGACGCCGTGGTCAAGGAAGTGGCGATCGGTGCAGTCCGCTACGCCAACGCCGTCGATCGCGTGGTCCGCGGCTAAGTGAGCCATTCTCCCAGTGCAGGGCACGTGGTGCACGTGGTCAGCCCTGCCCGTGCTGAACAACAACTCTTGATGGAGAGGAGGATGGCATGAGTGTATTCGGATGGATCGATCTGATCCTGATCGCAGTAGTGGTCATCACGCTGACCGCGTCGTTGGCCAAGATCATCAGCCAGCTCCAGCACGTGACCTTCACGCTGGGCACGATCATCGCTGGTGTCGCGGCTATCGCAAACCAGACCCAGACTGTGCCCCCGACCGTCGGCAACGTCAACACCAACCTTGCCCCGGTGCGTGCCAAGGCGGACGCCCTCGCAGGGCGGGCCGGCGGCGGCAGCCGTCACGGGCGGACGTAACGAGAGTCCCACCCGCTTTTCACGAAGGACACGGCTGTTAAAGGAGGCTCCGGTATGAATGGAGGGAGGTTGAGCGCATGCTAGCCATGTTGGCGAGTCCAACGCATGCCAATCTCTTCGGCTGGTATGTGGGTTTCGTGATCACGACCATCGCCATTGTCATCGTCGTGATCGAGGTCCAGGCAATCCTGGTGCTCGCCCGCAACATCGGCGTCCAGGCCCAGGAGGCAATCCGTGGGCTGGAGGCGTGCTGGACGAACACCGCTCCGCTGTGGGATCTGCAGACGACCATCGATCACGCACAAGCCATCGTGGGCGACCTGCTGGCCGTCCGGAAGTCACTAGGGGGGTGAGATAAGGATATGCACATGATGCTTGCCGCAGTAAACGGTTACGCCCCCGAGGAGGTGACCTGGTGGTGGATGGCAGTGGGCCTCGGCCTGGTCGTCGTCCTGGTGGTCATCGGGGTGCTGACCCTGCTCATCAACCTGGTCAAGGACATCGACCGTGGTGTGGACGGCGTCGTCGAGACGCTGGGCCAGACCGCCCGTAACACCGGGACGAGCTTCCTCATCGCCGACACGGCCACGCAGGTCGACGCGGTGCTGGCGGAAGGCTTGAACCACCACCTGTTCCTCACCCGGGTTCTCTCTGGGTCCGGTAAGAAGGCGGTGCCGCGCTAATGAGTACTTCTGGGACGCTCCTCGTTGTTTTGTCACTGATCGACGCCATCCTGCTGATCGTCGTCCTGCTGTACTACCTGAACTGGGTGCACCGGCTGCTGAGCCACATCGACGACGGCCTGGCGACCACGGTCGACATGGTCGTGCAGATCATCGGGCACGCCGAACCGATCATCCCTGGACTGCAGCAGATCAACCGCACGCTGGGGATCATCTCGGGTGCTCTCCCGCTGCTTTACCGGCTGGCCGAGCGGATCGAGGCAGTCGCCTCGGGCCGGGTTGCCGTCGGTTCGAACACGGCCGGCACCTCCAGCGGTACTGGCCTCTACACCGGCATCGCGGGCATCAAGTAAAGGGAGGCGGGACCAACGGACGCGGCAGCCAGGGCCTCACCCGGGTAAGGCCAGAGTTGGTTCCTTGAAGGTTTGCGGACGGGTCCGTTCACGAGGAAGGTGAAGGGGGTCAAGTTGGAGCGTATGCGTAGGCTCATCAAGACCGAGGGAGGGCAGGGGGCGATCGGCCTGGTGGTTGTGGTCGTCGCTGTGGTTATCTCGTTCTACCTGCTGCTCCGCACGGTCGATGTTGCGAATTCGATCAACAGCAAGGCAACGACCATCCAGGGTGGCGCCACCAGCATCAAGGGCGACACCTCGGTCATCTCGCAGCTGACTCACACGAACCAGATTGCGTCGTCAATTCTCACCACCGCCACGCCGCTGCAGGGCGACCTGAACCAGATCATCTCTGACGCTAAGTCCATCGACGGCTTCGCGGTCACCATCAACAGCACCGCCGGCGCCATCAACAACACGGCGCACGCGATCAACGGCACCGCCGCTGCGATCCTCGGCACTGCCACCACGATCCAGGGCGACGCCAACACCATCAAGGGCGGTCTGGACACCGCGGTCAGCCTGGCCGGCCAGATCCTCGGCGACGCCAACACCATCCGCACCGAGGCGCACTCGATCCGCATCTCGACCTGCGCCATTGACCACGCCATTGGCCAGATCAAGGGCTGCGTGGGCTAGGCGTGAGATCCAGAGAACTAGACGAGTGCGACTGAACAAGGAGAATTGACCGATGGCGCAGCGACCCGCAGCATACGCCCCGGACATCGCAGCTCCTGCGATGAGCGCGAGCCGGTGGCTGAAGGTCTGGGTCTCGATCGGGGTCCTGGTGGTCCTCGTTGTGATCGGGTTCCTGCTCGGCATCATCTCCGCCCTGGACTCGATCAACTCGAGCCTGGCGGTAACAACCGGCCACGTGGTTGGCATCAACGGCGACGTCAACCCGCTGCCGCAGCACGTTTCGAACATCAACGGCACGCTCACCTCGATCGACACCGCCCTGAAGCCGATCCCGGCTCAGGCCACGGCGATCATCGGGTCTCTGAACGACATCAACTCGCAGCTGACCACGATCACCCCGTCGCTCGTTGACACCGAGAACACCCTGGTCGTCACCGAGAACGGCCTGAACTCGATCGAGAGCGTGCTGGCCTCGACCGACTCCAACGCAGTGAAGGGCATCGTCAGCGACGTCAACGCCATCGACGGCAACGCATCGTCCGGCTTGACCTCGATCAAGGCCGACCTGGACGTCGCCGCCGGCGACCTGGGCATCCCTGGCATTCAGCAGCAGGCAACCGACATCTGCAAGGGCGCGGCGGTCAGCTTGCTGTCCGGCAACGCTCCGTGTGGTTCGTAGGCACCGATAACCCTCGAGGGAGGTGTTCATGAAGCTGATCCGCAATGATCGGGGGCAGGCAGGTATTGCCCTGATCATCGTGATCGCCTGGGCACTGTCGGCGGTGCTGGTGCTGACCCGCACGCTGGTGGCAGCACAGGAGATCAACACGAAGGTGACGTCGATCACGTCCGACCTGACCACGGTCAAGGGCGACACCGCCTACGTGTCACAACTGAACATGACCGAGCAGACCGCGGACAACATCCTTTCGGATGCCGCTCCGCTGACCGGTCAGCTGGCGACGGTGCAGACCACGGCCGCCGACATCGACCATCAGGTGGACGGGATCACCCCGCCCGTGCTGAGCATCAACAGCCTGGTGCACACGATCCAGGGCCAGGTCGCATCGATCTACGGCGTCGTGAACAGCGGCCCGAAGTCGATCGCCCAGGTGCTGGACACCATCCGGGCGACGCAGTCCAGCGTCATCCTCACCGATGTCAACCACATCAAGGACGACACCGGGGGCTCGATCATCCCCAACGTGATCGGTATCGAGGGCGACTTCTGTGACTTCACCGGCTCCGGGAGCATCGGTGGTGTGCCGCTCATCACCTCCGGCGCCCCGCCCTGCGCGTTCCCGAACAACGAGAAGGCACCGATCGTTCCGTAGCCTTCGCTGCTCGGCGTAGTGACAGTGCCCCCCGGGTCTCCGGGGGGCACTGCGCGTCTGGGCGGCTACGCTGGGCTCGCCGGTTTGGAGCGGAGGAGGAGTGAGTCAGGGTGATCTCAGGGATCGTGCTGGCCGGCGGGACGTCGTCCCGGCTGGGCCGGCCCAAGCAGCTGCTGACCCTGGACGGCCGGCCGGTGCTCCAGCACGTCGTCGACGCCGCCGCCGCCCCCGGCTCCGGCCTCGGGGAGGTGGTGGTCGTGCTCGGTCACCTGGCCGGCGAGGTGGCCTCGGCGCTGTCGCTGCCGCTGTCGGCGCGGACGGTGGTGAACCCAGACTACGCCACCGGCCAGGCCGGCTCCATGCGTACCGGCCTGGGCGCCGCCGCTCCCGAGTCGGAAGCTGCCGTGGTGCTCCTGGGTGACCAGCCGGGGATGCCGGCGGCCCACATCGGCGCTGTGGTCCGGGCGTTCGGGGGCGGCGCCGGGCCGATCGTGCAGGCGAGCTTCCGGGGCACCCCGAGCCACCCGGTGCTGTTCGCCCGCTCGGTGTGGCCGGAGCTGATGGCGGTGACCGGCGACAAGGGGGCCCGCGAGGTGATCAAGGCGCACCCGGACTGGGTGGTACGCGTCGACCTGGACGCCGAGATCCCGCCGGACCTCGACACGATGGAGGACTACGAGCGGCTACGCGGTCGGTAAGGTACGGGTCAGCCGGGGCGGGGCCCGGGTCAGTGCACGAGGGCGGCGACCGCCGCCTTGACAGCCGGGTACTCCGCATGGCGCTTGGTGGCCCGCTTGGAGTGGATCAGCTTCCCGTCGACGGACACCTCGAACACCCCTCCGTCGGAAGGGATGAGGCGCACGGACTCGATGGACTTGGCGAAGTCAGCGAGCAGTTTGGCCGCCAGACCGACGGCCAAGTCGTTGTAGTTTCAGGCGACGCAGAATTCGATGTCGATCTCCATAGCCCCATCCTAGCCGCACCCCGCCCGTGTGCCCGGCTAGCGACTTACTCGGCCCCCCGCCGGGCCGACCCCCCTTACAGCGGGGTCACCTCGTAGCCGTCCTCTTCCAGCCGGGCGACCAGCTCGGCGATGTGGTCCGGCCCGCGCAGCTCGACCTGCAGCGACACCTCGACGTCGGTGAGGCTGGAATGCAGCACCCCCTCCCGGCGGTGCTCGACCCCGACGACGTTGACTCCCACGCCGGCGATCAGGCCGGACAGCCGCTGCAACTCGCCGGGGCGGTCCTGCAGCCGGGTGCGGAACGAGAAGTAGCGCCCGGCGGCGGTCATGCCGAACCGGATCACCCGGAGCATCAGGAGCGGGTCGATGTTGCCCCCCGATCCGATGACCACCGCCGGGAAGGTCATCGGCGAGCGCTGGGTCATCACTGCGGCGACCGCCACCCCGGCGGCCGGTTCGAGCAGGAGCCGGGCGCGCTCGGTCATCAACAGCAGCGCCCGGGCGATCTCCTCCTCGGTGACCAGGACGACGTCGTCGACCAGCTGGCGCACGTACTCGAAGGTCAGGTCCCCGGCCCGCTTGGCTGCGAGCCCGTCGGCCATCGTCGACAGCTCGGGCAGCGTGATCACCTGCCCGGCGTCGAGGCTGCGCCGCAGCGTCGCCGCCCCGGCCGGCTCGGCCCCGATGATGCGGATATCCGGGCGCAGCGCCCGGGCGGCGGCGGCGATCCCGGAGACCAGACCCCCTCCTCCGATCGGGACGACGATCGTCCTCACGTCGGGGACCTGCTCGAACAGCTCCAGGGCGATCGTGCCCTGCCCGGCGATCACGTCCGGGTGGTCGAACGGGTGGACCATCACGGCGCCGTGCTCCTCGGCGAATTTCACCGCGTCGGCGTAGGCCTCGTCGTAGACCAGCCCACCCAGGACCACGTTGGCCCCGTATTTACGGGTCGCCTCGACCTTGGGCAGCGGCGCCCCGGCCGGCATGAACACCGTCGAGTGCACCCCGAGCAGCGAGGCACCGAGCGCGACCCCCTGGGCATGGTTTCCGGCACTGGCGGCCACGACGCCCCGGGACCGCTGCTCAGGAGTGAGCCGAGCGATCCGGTTGTAGGCCCCGCGTATCTTGAAGGACCCGGTTCGTTGCAGGTTCTCGCATTTGAGCCAGGTGGAGCCGCCAGCCATCCTCGATAGGATGCGGGAAGGCCACACCGGAGTGGTCAGGCAGACCTCCTCCAGTCGTTTGGCGGCTTGGCGGACGTCGTCAAGGCTCACAAAATCCACCCGCCGATTCTCCCATTTTTTCACGAAGCGCCATGACCTTTGGCCGGAGAGCAGGAGGTGACCATGAGTGTGCGGAGCCGGTTGCTCCTGGCGTCCCTGGTGGTGACCGCCACCACGCTGGCGATCAGCCCGGCGGCGACGGCGCTGGGCCGGGCGGGTCCGGTCGCTCCCCATCCCGCCGGGCCGGGCGCGGCGTCGGCCGCCCCGCTGCTCAGCCCGGTCACCTTCGTCCCGTCGTCGCCGGGCGCTTCGGAGACGGTCAACGAGACCTACCCCCAGCTCCCCGGCGTCTGCCCGCCAAACCAGCCCCAGCCCGTGACTGCCTCCTACCCGGGCACCCTCGAGGTCGGGCGGGAGGCTGACGGCAACCTTTACCTGATAAGCCAGATGACCTTCACCCAGTACCTCGACGGCATCGCCGA
>DAIQBQ010000090.1:0-10009 GCA_036781065.1 Actinomycetota bacterium | reverse complement strand
TTTGACCGCACTCTTCTTGCGCTACTCGCTGCGACAACGCCCGCTGCCGTGGGGGTGGCTGTTCGGCGGCGGACTCGGGAACGCGCCGCCGTCGGCCCGGTTCCGGCGGTGCTGTTCGTCGTGGCGGCCGGCAACGGCCCGCCGAAGACTCCTGGGTCAATGCGACACTGTGAGTTTCGCTAGGTGAGTGAATTGGCGAAGGGGTCCTTAACTGAAAGGTACGCTAACGCAGTTCTGCTCGGGGTCCGCGAATGCCTCGCCGCAGCTGCAGCCAGTGAGCCAGTCCCGGTCGAAGACACGCTGCCACCGCCTGCCGGAGTCCCCGGATGGCATGCGTTCATCGGCCTGCTGTAGCTCGGTGACGTCCCGACCCGGCGAAAAGGGTTTGTCGCCAGTTGGCATCCCTTTCCGAAAGGCAGTTCTTGCCCCCTCCCAACCCCCAAACGTTCAGCTCAAAATCACGGCCGGCACGGAGGTGTCAGCTACGGTTGCCGGTCTTCTTTACACGGCGGACTGGTCAACCAGCCAGGACGCAATCCAACAATCCGCGGCCGCGGCCGTCCAGTGGCCGTCGGCTACCCCTGCACCAGCAGGCGCGCATCTCACAATCAATTGGTTGACTGACGTACCGCCCTCTGTCGTACAGGTGCACGGCTACGCCGAGGTTGACGCCGTTTCGGGCACGCCAGTCGGGCAGGCTTCGGTTTCGTTCGAGTGCACGTCCACGACCACCCCTGCTTGTCCACCGCCGGGGGAGGACGGCACCATTGCTCTCCCACTTGAGCCCGCATTCTCGATTGTCCCTTACTTGGCGGTTTTCGGGATCTGGTCGCTTCCACCCGCCCAGCGTCGGGTCCAGGGATCGGCGTACGCCTCAGCCAGCTGGCTCTTCCACCTCGCAATGGCCAAGTAGGAGACAAGTCTCTGCCACTACCAGCCGCTGCTGCCCTACGCGCCGATCCCGATCCGGCTGATGCGGGTTGGCTCGCGGACCGATGGCTAGCATGGTGGTCGCTGCCCGGACGTCTCAGCCCTGTTGGGGCTGTTATTCCAACCGGGTTTGATGTCTACTTGCGGGTTCCACACGCAGGAAATCGTCTGACCGTGCCTCTGCCGTCCGACGATGGAACCGCTTCGCCTGAACCCACACCGACTACTGCGAGTAGGGCTGGGATACAGGCGGACGTGGGACTACCGCGCCGCGGGGCGCTGCCGGCCGAGCAGCTGGCAGTGCTGATCAAGATCCTGCGAAGGCACACCCTGACACCGCAGTCCTGTCGCGCCGCCGTCTGGGACGGCTTCGGCGGCCTCGCCTATGAGCAGAGGTGGCCAGGTGCCGCCACCTTTCAGGGAGCGGCACGGAGGTACTACCTCCTCACCGGGTCAATCGAAGCCATGCTGCAGTCGATCGACCCTGACTTTTGGCAGACGCCAAATCTGTGGTGGCCTGAGGACCGCAGTTGGATCGTATCCACCGACCTTGACGATTACTGGACCCACTTGGCGTGTGACGCTCGCTGTGCTTCCGAGATCCTTCATGAGGGACGCCTACAGCCCGTCCGCATCTCACCGGAAGACCCCGCGCCTGTCGGGATCTGATTCTCTTGGGACAAAAGGCTGCAGTGCTCCTGGCTGCCAAGGGCGGAGGGAGCTGAGGAAGAGTCGCCTAGCTCCGGGCCCGCTGCAGCACAAGCAGCGACCACTTCTCCCGGGGCACGGTTTGCCCCGCCTGGTAGCTCGCCGGGCCCCCGCCCCCGCCGTCGGCCGCCGTGTCGAGGGCCACGCTCCACGGCCCGCCGACGCCAGCCGGGACGACAAACGCCACGTCGTCGGACCAGCCGTTGATCAGCACCAGGAACGAGTCGTCGACCACCGGGTTGCCATCCAGGTCCGGCTCGTCGATCCCGTCACCGTTCAGGTAGGCGGTGACCGTCACTGCCATCGACGCCGCCCATCGCCCCGCGTCCATGGGGGCCCCGGAGGGATCGAACCAGGCCAGGTCGCCGCTGCTGCCCGGCCCGGGCTCGGCCTCCGGGACGAACCGGCGCCGCCGGAACACCGGATGCGCCGCTCGCAGGGCGAGGAGTGCCTTCGTGAAGGAGAGCCGCTCAGCATCCTGCGCCCCCCAGTCCAGCCAGGTCGTTGTGTTGTCCTGGTCGTAGGCGTTGGCGTTGCCCCCCTGGGTCCGCCCGCACTCGTCGCCGTGGAGGAGCATGGGCATACCCTCGCAAAGCACGATGGTCGTCAGCAGGTTGCGCGCCTGCTTGGCCCGCAGGGCGAGGATCGCCGGGTCGGAGGTCGGCCCCTCCGCCCCGCAATCCCACGAGCGCTGCCCGTCATTGGTGTAGGAGACGAGGTCGGTCAGGGTCAGCCCGTCGTGGGAGGCGATGTAGTTGAGCGAGGTCGTCGGTTCGAAGCCGTTGGCGGCGGCGAAGCGGTTCGGCGAGCCCAGGAACGAGTAGAAGAACTGCTGGCGGATCCCGGTGACCGCCCGCCACAAGTCCCGGGTGCCGTCCCGGCTCTGGTCATTCCACTGGCTCCAGAGCGGCGGGAACAGGGGCCGTCCCCCCGCCGGGGTCCACGGTTCGGCGATGAGCTTGAGGCCGTTGACCACCGGGTCCTGGGCGACCAGGTCCAGGAACACGGACACCGACCGGTTGGCGTCGGTCTCAGCCAGCGCCCCAGCCAGGTCGAACCGGAAGCCGTCGACGTGCATCACGGTCGCCCAGTAGCGCAGCGAGTCCATGACCAGCCGCAGCGCGGTCGGGTCCCAGATGTTCAGTGTGTTGCCGCACCCGGTGAGGTCGATGTACTGGGAGTTGGCGTCCAGCAGGTAGTAGGTCCGGTTGTCGATGCCGCGGAAGCACAGCGTGCCGTCGCCGCCGCTCGCCTCGCCGGTGTGGTTGAAGACCACGTCGAGGATCACCTCGAGCCCGGCGTTGTGCAACACCTTGACCATCGCCTGGAACTCGCCCACCTGCTGGCCCGCCTGGCCGGTGGAGGCATAGGCGTTGTGCGGGGCGAAGTAGCCGACCTGCATATAGCCCCAGTAGTTGGTCCGGCCCTGCTGGACGACGTACCGGTCGTTGATGAACTGCTGCACCGGCATGAGCTCGACGGCGGTGACGCCGAGCCCGGTGAGGTAGTCGACGACGGCCGGGTTCGCCAAACCGGCAAACGTGCCCCGCTGGGCCGCTGGCACCTTCGGGTGCAGCTTGGTCAGGCCCTTGACGTGGGCCTCATAGATCACGGTGTCCGGCTCGCTGCGGTTCGGGCGCTGCTCGCCGGACCAGTCGAAGCTGGGGTCGACCACCACGCTCCGCGGGGCCTTGGGGGCCGAGTCCTGCGGGTTCAGGCTCCCGTCGGGGTTGTGGTCGAGCAACTCGGTCCCGTTGCCACCCGGCCCCCAGTCGGGAAGGCCCTCGATCGCCAGGGCGTAGGGGTCGAGCAGCAGCTTGTTGGGGTTGCAGCGCAGCCCGTTGGCCGGGTCGTACGGGCCGTGGACCCGGTAGCCGTAGCGCTGGCCGGGGCCGACGCCGTCGAGCCGGGCGTGCCAGACGAAGGAGTCGACCTCGGTAAGTGCGATCCGGGTTTCCGTCCCCGAGTTGTCGAAGAGGCACAGGTCGATCCCGGTGGCCGGGACGCTGAAGAGCGCGAAATTCGTCCCCGTCCCGTCGTAATGGGCGCCGAGCGGTGCGGGGGTTCCCGGTTTAGGCGAACTGGGTACCATGCCGCCTAGAATATCCGGATTACCCGGTGTTGGGCACCCGAACCTTCTCCCGCGGCCTTCGCAACGTGAAGCTCAGCGGATCAGCTCGTCGGCTAGCGGGCGGACCATCCCATCTCCACGCCAGACCGGTCCACGTGCACTGAGCGTTCGAGCTGATCGATGGACATCTCGAGGTGAGCGCACAGGAGAAGCTCACCGATCTCGGGGGCGGTGAGCTCGGACGGACCCAGGCGGGCTGCCCGGGCGAGCTGCTCGGAGTCAGCCAAGCACAGATACTCCATCGAACTCGTGAGCTCGGTGCGAACCATGTCGACGAGCTCATCGGGCCCCACCTCGGCGAAACGACGAGATAAAACCTCGCGAAGACTGAGGAAGCTCCTGAACGAGCCCTCCTCCTGCTGCTCCCCCGAGCCGGCGGCCCACATCCCCCAACCCAGGAGTTGGGCCATCAGCACCATTTGCACAAGGACTTCCCTGGGGTTTGTCTCACTGGCATCCGGTACTGGAGCCGTGGGCTCGACAAAAAGGATGCCCTCTTGCAGCCGCCCCAAGCACCGTTCGAGGCGTTCAACAACGGTTGCGCCGTCCGGACGACGTCGCTGTTCGTGCGACCGCAATTCGAACAGAAATGAGTCGAGATCAGGTGCCGCGAGCGGCGAGCTTTCGGCTGTCCATTGCCGTCCCCTTCTGGGAGCGCGCTCCCCCTGGGGATTCAACCGGATTCATGCCCATGTGATGTGGGGTGCCGCCGCGCGGGTGTCCTTATTCTACCGCCGGGCCGACGCTACTAATCGGCATCAATCAGACTGCCGCCCTCCCGTGCGCTCAGGAAGACATCGGCCCAAGACATCGGCCCCGGCGTTCACTGCCCGGTTAACGTCATTGACGACGTCCGCTGGGCTGCCACGCTCAAGGGAGCCGGGTGGCTGACGTTGGGCCGCAACGCGGGCCGGCGGCCCAAGCGCTTACTCGCCGTCCAGGACAGGGGTCTCCTCCCCCACCACCATCTCGTAGCGGGTGAGGAACCGGTCCAGGAACCGCCGCGACTCGCGGAGCGCCCCGCCCCACAGCCGCAGCCAGCTCTCACCATCGGGCGTGATCAGGTAGGTCCGGCGAGCGGGGCCGGCGTCCGAGGTCTCCCACCGGGAGCGGACCAGGCCCTCGCGCTCGAAACTTCGCAGTGTCCGGTACAGTCCGCCCGGGTCAACCTTCAGGCCGAAGTCAGCCAGACGCACCACGAGGTCGTACCCATGCGCCTGCCCCTCGCTGAGCAGCAGCAGGAGGCACGGGCGGGTGAAGTTCTTGGGCAGGCCGCCTTGCGGTTCGTCCAGGTCACCACGGGTCGGCGGGCTCAGCGTCAGCCACCCCGCTCCACTGCACAAGCCTCGGCTCCGCCTGGGGAGGAACGGCACCGACAATGGGGCCCATAGCTGCCGGGGGCGGGGCGAAGCAGCCTGCCGAACTCGTCCGAGGAGATCCAGGCCCCTCTCGCCATGCCCCGCTCGGTCAGCATGTAGCAGCCACCCTCGCCCCGGAGAACAACGACCGGAGCGTTTCCGAGTTCATGCCCCATAGGGCTAAGTAAAACATGGGGGCCCGCGGCGAAGTGCACTTGCCGGCCATCGGGGCGGGTCGCCGCTGGGGCACCCAGAGGGCCGCCCACGGACTCAGGGGACTGCACTGCGGGTTTTCGGCCTGCAGATGACATTTGTCGTTTTGTGATAAACATCGTGCATGACGGCGCCTCGGTGCTATCT
Source organism: Actinomycetota bacterium (assembly GCA_036781065.1). GTDB lineage: Bacteria > Actinomycetota > CADDZG01 > JAHWKV01 > JAOPZY01 > DAIQBQ01. The sequence goes on along the minus strand of DAIQBQ010000090.1, from coordinate 4,522 downwards.
GCTTCCGGAGGAGTCGCTGCTCTATGCCACCCGGCGTCACGCGGTGATGCTCGCGTCCAGCATCGTCGTATTCGCCATCACCATGGCCGGGGCAATCGCGCTCTGGGTCGAGGCCCCCCACCGGCCGGCGGACAACCTGCACGAAATCGGCGTCGCCCTCGCTGCCGTCGGCTTCCTCTACTTCATCTGGAACAGTTGGCACTGGTGGCTGGGCCGCTACGTCATCACCACCCAGCGGATCATCCAGGTGGAGGGGCTGATCGCCCGGCACGTCAAGTCGCTCCCGCTGCGGCTGATCATCGACACGACGTACCACCGCACCCTGGCCGGCCGGCTGTTCGGGTACTGCGACCTCGAACTCAACCTGAGCGGCCAGCCAGGCCTCCGGCGACTCAACCGAGTCCCAGACGGCGACACCGTCTACCGCTTGATCCTGCAATTGCTGAACGCCCACGCGGGCAAGCCGGCCCCAGCCCCGGCCAAGGAGACGACCGCCGAAGAGGACTTCCCGAAGAATGGCCGGCGGCAACGGGCAGGCGGTGGGCCGGTCCGGTCGTCCCGGTCGAAGTAAAACCAGCCCAGGCGACGGTTACGCGGCAACCAGCCGGGTACCGCTGCCAGCGGGCAGCAGTCGTTGGCTCAGGTCCAGGCGATCAGCTGGTCCCGGCCCTGGTCGTAGACGTAGCCGCTGACCGAGTCCGCCCGCGCCGGGCGGATACGGGCACGAATGACACCCAGGGTGTCGGCCAACCGCAACCCGGTCTCCTCGGCACCTAGTGCCACCGACGCCGGGCCCGGCGCCTCGGTGAGTGCCGCCCGCGCGGCCGCCGGGCAGTTGGTGTGGTGCAGGACCACGACCTCCTCGATCCCGAACAGGCGCCGGAAGGAGTCCAGCAGCTGCAGGGTGTGCCGGTCGGCCGTGCCCCCGTCACAGGTGACAACGAGGCCCCACGGGTCGTCACGCACGAACATGCGGGCGACGATGCTGGCATCGAGATCGGTGCAGGTGAGCAGCACCGAAACCCCGGTGCGGGGCTGTGGGGGGGCCGACATGATCAGATGACCATATTATAAATCCATCAACTCGTGCCCCAACTCGCAGGGCATACTCTGGCCGAGGAAACCATGACCCGTGAGATCGATCGCCTGAAGGCAGACCTGTTCAAGTCGCTGGCCCACCCGTTGCGGATCCAGGCCGTCGAGTTGCTGGCCGAGGGCGAGCGCAGCGTGGGCGACCTCGTCGCCTGCACCGGCGCCGAGGCGTCACACCTGTCCCAGCAGTTGGCTGTCTTGCGCAAGGCCGGGGTGCTGGTCTCGCGGCGAGAGGCGTCGAGCGTCTTCTACCGGATCCGGGACCCGCGCACGCTCCATCTGCTGGCCACCGTCAAGGAAATCCTGGCGACATCGTTGACCGGGAGCCGGGACCTACTGGCGGACCTGCAATCCGACGATTCGCCGCGAGCAGCGCCGCCGCGCTCCTGGGCGCGGACCAAGTCCTGACCGGCCTGGTCCCGGCCGCGCGGTGACCCGACCCTGCAGATGGGCCCGTCCTGGGCTTTCACGCCGCTGGCTGTGGCCGCCGCGGGGCAACTGTCCTGATTCCCGGGCGAATTCCGCCGGAAACCAGGACAGCCGCCGCGCGGCCAACAGGCTGGGGCGAGGCCCCGTTAGGGTTAGGAAATCGGCGGGAACGGCCCGAGCAGCGCCCGGGCGGAGGCGGCGGCCAGGGCCAGCCGGTAGATCTCCTTGATCGGTTCGCCGGTGGCCTCGGCGGCGGCGGCACAGTCGGCGTACTCCGGGGCCAAGTTGACCGCGATCCCCTCCCGCAGGCCCACTTTGACCCGGACCGTCCGGCCCAGGACATCGACCTCGATGAAGGTCCGGCGCAGCATCCAGCGCCGTACGGTCGTCGCCCGCACCCCCAGCGTCGAGGTCTCGTTCACCAGGGTCTCCCGGATGAGCTCGATCAAGCCCGGCGGGGCCAGCATCGACAGCACCTGGGCCGGCCGGCCGTGCTTGCCGATCACCGGGGTCAGCCAAGCGTCGATTGCCCCGGCCTCGGTCAGCTTCCCGAGCACGTACGGGTAGAGCTCCGGGTTCATGTCGTCGATCGTCGCCTCGATAAGCAGGTCTTCGACGCCCTCGTCGAACCCCGCCCCCACCGCGGTCACCGGTTCGCCGACGAGCAGCCGCAACACGTTCGGGATGTCGAGTTCCCGGGAGCCGGCTCCGTACCCGGTCATGGCGACGGTCATCGCCGGCATCTTGCCGAACGAGGTGGCGAACTCGGCGAGGATCGCCGCCCCGGTCGGGGTGATCAGCTCGGCCTCGATCTCTCGCCCGTAGATCGACCCGCCGCCGAGGATCTCCAGCACGGCCGGGGCGGGAAGCGGCAGCGGCCCGTGGCGGGAGGGCACGACGCCGGTCCCCGACGCCACCGGCGAGGACATCACCTCGTCCGCACCGAGCAGCGCGAAGGCGGTCACCGCCCCGACAACATCGACGATGGTGTCGACACCGTCGAGCTCGTGGAAGTGCACCTCCCCCACCGGCAGCCCGTGCACCTTGGCCTCCGCCCGGGCGAGCCGGCCGAAGATCGACGCCGCCCGCTGGGCCAGATCCGGGGGCAGCCCGGACCCCTCGACCAACCGCAGCGCATCGCTGTAGGTGCGCATGACCGACGACGTCCCCTCGGGGGCGGTGATGTCGACCTTCGTCGCCCGGATCCCGCAGCGCTGGACCTCGGCGACATTGAGCTCGAACGGGATCCCGAGCCGGGATAGTTCGGCCTCGACCAGCGACAGGTCGGCCCCGGCGTCGATCAGCGACCCGAGGATCATGTCGCCCGAGGCCCCGGAGAAGCAGTCGAAGTAGGCGATCACGGCGCCGGATCCTCCAGCGCACCCGGATCCTCCAGCGCACCCGAAGCCTCCAGCGCACCCGAGGTGCCCGACGGCGGCCGCCGCACCAGCACGGCGGCGAACACCGCCGCCCCGAACCCGTTGTCGATGTTGACCACCACCACCCCCGGGGAACAGGCGTTGAGCATCGTGAGCAGCGGGGCGATCCCGGCCGCCCCGGCCCCGTAGCCGACCGAGGTCGGCACGGCAACGACCGGCGCCGCCACCAGCCCGCCAATGACGCTCGCCAGGGCGCCGTCCATGCCGGCGACGACGATCACCACCGCGGCAGTGTCGAGGGTGCCCCGGACCGACAGCAGCCGGTGCAGACCGGCGACGCCGACGTCGTACAGCCGGGCGACCGTCACCCCGAGTGCCTCCAGGGTCACCGCCGCCTCCTCGGCCACCGCCAGGTCGGCGGTCCCGGCCGAGGCGACCACGACGGGCGGCCCGCCGGAGGGCGGCTGCGACCGAGCGACGATCAACCGGGCCACGTCGTCGAAGACCGCCTCCGGGGCGACCGCGGCGACCGCCTCGTACTGGCTCTTGACGGCCCGCGTGACGAGGACCGCGCCCTCGTTCGCCGATAGCAGCGAGGCCACGATCGCCGCCGCCTGCTCCGGCGATTTCCCTGGTCCGAAGACCGCCTCGGGCAGGCCGAGGCGCAGCTCGCGGTGGTGGTCTACCCGGGCAAACCCCAGGTCGACATAGGGCAGGTAGCGCAGCTCGCGCACCGCGTCATTGAGCGAAAGCTCGCCCCCGGCGTAGCGATGGAGGACCTCCCGCAGCGTCGTCTCGTCCATGTCACCTCCGGACCTACCCGAGGGACGGTCTCCCAAGGGAGATACCGTGCCGCCCGACAACCTGGCCACAGTCAGGGCAGCCGGTCTTCGCCGGTGGGGCGCCACAACCGCGCCACCGTCTGGCGACTGAAGTATCCTATGGGCTCGCCGAAAGGGCTCGCCGAACCGACCATGAACCGTGACACCGTCATCCTCATCTTTGCCGCGTCCGCCGGCTTGGCGCTCGTGGCGCTGTTTGTCGCGCTCTCGGCCCACAGCAAGCTGGCGACTGCCCGCAAGGCGTACGCGGTGCTCCAGGCGACCTCCGACGGGCGGACGATCCTCGACGCCGTCGCCACCTACGGCAAGGATCTCAAGGTGTTCGAGGACGGGCTGAACAAGCTGATCGAGCGCCAGAACGACCTTGCCCTCGCCATGAAGGCTTCGATCCGCAACGTGGCGCTGGTCCGCTACGACGCCTTCGAGGACATGGGCGGCCGGCTGTCGTTCTCGGCGGCCCTGGTCGACGACCATGGCAGCGGCCTGGTCCTCTCCGCGATCAGCGGCCGGGCTGAAGCGCGGGCCTATGCGAAAATCGTCGAAGAAGGTGAATCGGAAGCAGGTCTTTCTCCTGAGGAGCAGCAAGTCATTGGCGAGGCGATCGCCATGGCCGGCCGCAAACGGACCCGACCCAAGGTCAAGGCCACAAGGAGGTAGGCGATGATCCGGAGGTTCCTAGGACCGCAGCCCGCGGAGAAAGAAGAGGAAAAGGACAAGCAGGGGGCGGTGGTCACGGAACCGATCGGCCCGGCCGGAGCGCCTGCGCCACCGGCGGGGAAC
>DAIQBQ010000089.1:0-10047 GCA_036781065.1 Actinomycetota bacterium | reverse complement strand
CCCGGGGCGGCGGCGATCCCCCCGGAAGCTGGGCTCCGAGCCTCAGGCCCTCCGGTACCCCGAGGACCGCAGCCCCTTCCCGGGTCTCGCCCCGCCGGTCCGGGGTCGGCCTGGCCGGCCCGACCGGGAACCGGGGGCCCGCCAGGAGCCGCAGGCCCTCCGGGTGCCAGCCTTCTTCCTGGAGGACCCGGCTCGGCGAATCTTGGCCCTCAGGCAGCGCCCGGTTCCGCTGGCCGCGGCCCTCAGGCGCGATCCGGTTGGGCGGGCCCCGGTCCCGATCCACGCCCCGGTTGGGCGGGCCCCGGTCCCGATCCACGCCCCGGTTGGGCGGGCCCCGGTCCCACGGATCGCCCCGGTGCCTCCGGCCCCAGCCCTCGGGAAGCCCCCGGTTCCACCGGCGCCAGCCACGAGAACGCCGGCCTCCGCCCGCAGCCACGCCATCGAGCCCCCGGTCCTGCCCCCGAGGCACCTCCGGGCCCGTCCGGGCTTCCAGGGCAACCCCCGCAGTGGCTGGGAGCCGCTGAGCCGCGCATCCTCGGCACCGGGGTTCCGATCTCGGGAGCGGGGAAGCCCACCGTCGCCAGCCAGCGAGGGCAGGAGGACCCGACGCCCGGAAGCACCTCGGCGCCAGCGGCTGATCCTCGCGCCCCTGGGCGCGCTGCCGCGGCGGGTCCGGCGACTGAGCAGCCACCCAGCGTGGCGGCCCACGACGAGCCAACCAGCATGGAGCCAACTTCACCGAGTGGACCGGAATCCTCCGCCGGAGCGCAACACCCCCCCACCCCCGTCGCTGGCGTCAGCGAGCCGCCCCAGCGACCGCCCGCCGGTTCGACGCCCCCTGCGAGCAGCGCTGCCCGAGCAGTCGCCGCGACTCCTGCGGCGGGCCAATCGCCCACGTCGGCGGCTGGCATGACCTCTCCCCCCGGGCCGGCTGCTTCCCCTGGCCAGACGGGTTCGGTTCGTCCCCAGCCGCCCGCCATCATCCTGCCCCCGACGCCAGGAATGGGGCCCGCCGCCCCCAGTCCCGATACGAGGCCAGCCCAGACGGCTGCCCCTGCCGCTCAGCCAGCGAAGGGTCTTGACGCACCTCGCCGGGCGTCCCTCCCGGGAGACCCGCTGCCGATCGAGCATCGGCGGGGTCTGCCGCCGCCGGAGTTCCCCCTCACGCCCACCGGTCTGGTCACCGTGATCCCGGTTCAGCGTCCAGTCCTTCCCGCTCCCGACCCGGAGGTGCCAGCCCCGCCTCCACTGGCCCCAGACCTCCCGCCGCCTCCCTCCGGCACCGAGGAGACCTGGGAGTGGCCGGACGCGTTCGCGCCGGTGACTCCGGACCCAGGAGCCCGCCCCGTTGAAACCTGGGCCCCCGACGATCCTCCGCGGCCAGCCCCTGCCGCCCCAGAAGGGCAGCCGAGTGCTCCGGCGAGCCCGGCCGCTCGCCCACCGGGCGCGGCCATGCCCCCACCCCCGGCGCCTGCGACGTCGAACGGGTTGCCGCCGGCTCACACCACGGCCGCGCCCGCTCGCACGGCAGGCGTCGATGCCGGGAAGCTGGCTGCCCCCAGCGAATCCGCGCTGGCGGGGCCGCCGGCCCCAACTGCCGCCCCGCCGGAAGCCCCAGCCGCTCCCGGGGCCCCGGTCCCAACGGCGCTGCCCCACGGCCCAGCCCTAAAGGCCCCCGACCCGGTTGCCACCGTCGCCATGCCAGCCATCACCCCGGCGCCGGACGCACCGGGATCTGGGCCCCGACCCCCGTCCGAGCCCGCACCCGGGCGGGTCCCCGCCGGGGCCCCGACGACGCCGCCCGCCGATCCAGCCCCCAAGGTGCCCGACCCGGCCGCAACCGTCGCAATTCCCGCCTCCCCCGAGGCCCCGGTCCCAACGGCGCTGCCCGCCGACCCAGCCCTGAAGGCCCGCGACCCGGTTGCCACCGTCGCCATGCCAGCCATCGCCCCGGCGCCGGACGCAACCGAGGCAGGACCAGCATCCCGACCCGAGCTGGCACCCGGACCGGTGCGGGGCGACACCCCGACCGAGAGCGACAGCCCCACTGAGCCCGTCTCCCCGGTGGGTGCCGAGCAGGCGCCGGCCACCGAGGTCTCCACCCGGGGACCCCGAGCCCCGGCAGTCACGTTCGGGGCCGACGAGCCGAGCCCGGAGCCCTCCGCCCCGGCCTCAGCTATCGACAAGGAGCATGAACCGGGGCATCAGCGAGATGAACCGGCATCCGCGGACCGTTTAGAGCTCTACCGGGCCTCAGCCGGGGCATTGCTCGGGTCAACCTTCTTCGCCTTCCCGGCGCTGGCCGTTCTCGTCACCGGGTTCGTTCTCGGCTACCAGCCCGGGCCCATGGTCGGCGTGTTTTTCGCCGTCGCCCTGCTGCTGGGGCTCATCGGAGCGCTCGTCGTGGGATTCATCAGCTGGCGCACCATAGGCCGCTGGCCGATCGAAGCGGCGCCGCCCAGCGCGGCCCGCTCGACCCTCCCGCCGATCAAGCTGCACACGGCACTGAGCCTCCTCTTGTCGGCCCTGCTCATCGCGGCCCTCCTGCTGGCGCCCCCGTCGAACAGCGGCAGTGCCGCCGGCGGACTGGCCGGCGTGGCCGCTTCGCTGGCCATCGCCGCCTACTTCGGCTCACTGCCGCTGCGCTCCTACGAGCGGAAGCACTGGGTACTGCTCTGGGTCGACCGCCGCTCCAGGGGCCTCCGGACCTTCTTCACCACCGGCGTCCCGGCACCGTCACGCGCGGTAGCCACGCTCCGTCCGCACGGCAACGAGCAGCCCGGCCGGAGCAAGGCGGCAGCTCCCGACCCGGCGTCACCGGCCGACAGGGCGGCCTCGGGCGGCGAGTAGCCGCCGGGCACCGGAGACCGCACGGGTCGCGCCCCGCAGCGGTGTAGCCTCGCTCATGGTTCCGGAGTTCTGTGGATCGTGGGCCCTCATTATTGAGTGCCATGATCCACAAAACCGTACTCAGGGGGTACCGACAAAACCCGGCCGCTCCGGGAAGAGCGTCAGCGAGCGAGAAAACGCTCCTGGATCGCGTCCAGGATCACTCCGGCCAGCTCCCGCTTCGACATCAGCGGCAGCCGGTCCACCCGGCCCGTCCGGTCGACCAGCACCGCCCGGTTCGTGTCCGCCTCGAACCCGGAATCGTCGACCACCCCCGGAGCACCGACCAGGTTCCCCACGACCAGGTCCAGCCCCTTGGCGGCCAGCTTCGCCCGGGCCCCCGCTTCCGGGTCCGACGTCTCGGCGGCGAAGCCGACCACGACCTGCCCGTTGCGGCGCCCGCCTCCCTCGGCCTCAGGTCGCCCAAGGAAGGCCAGGACATCCTCGGTGGCCTCCAGCCCGAACGATGGGGGCCCGTCCGCCTTCTTCAGCTTCCCGCCGGCGACTGCCACCGGCCGCCAGTCGGCGACGGCGGCGGCCATGATCACAATGTCGGCGCCCGGCGCCGCCGAGCGCATCGCCACCATCAGGTCGGCGGCGGTGCGCACCGGGACCAGCTCCGTCCCGGCCGGGGGGTCCAACGAGGATGGCGCGCTGACCAGGGTCAGGTCGGCGCCCCGCCGGAGCGCCTCGGTGGCCAGCTCGTAACCCATCCGCCCGGACGACCGGTTCCCCAGGTAGCGGACTGGGTCGAGCGGCTCCTGGGTGCCCCCGGCCGAGACGACCACCCGCCGCCCGGCGAAATCCGAGCGCCGCCGCAGCGCCTCCTCGATCGCGGCAAGGATGGCCGGGACCTCCGCCAGCCGTCCGGGCCCCGCGTCCGGACCCGCCAGTGCCCCGGTGTCCGGGCCCACGAACACCACCCCTCGGCTGCGCAAGATGGCCACGTTGGCCACGGTCGCCGGGTTCTCCCACATCTCGGTGTGCATGGCCGGGGCCATCACCACCGGCGCGGTGGTTGCCAGCAGCACCGCCGACAATACGTCGTCTGCCAGCCCGTGAGCGTAGCGGGCCAGCATTGTTGCGGTGGCCGGGGCGACGACGACGAGGTCGGCGCTCCTGGCCAGCGACGTGTGGATGATCGACCCCGGCGGCGGATCGGCGAACAGGTCGCTCACCGCCGGGTGCCCGGTCAGCACCGAGAACGTGAGCGCCCCGACGAACTCGGTGGCAGCGGGGGTCATGACGACCTGCACGTCAGCGCCCGACCGGGTCAGGCGGCGGGCGACCTCGACGACCTTGTACGCCGCGATGCCGCCGCAGACCCCAAGGACGACACGCTTGCCGGTGACGCCGGAAGGCTCCACGGCGGTCACCGGGGGTCAGGCCAGCCGGCGCTACTTGACCCGGGCTTCGGCCTCGGCCGGGCGCTCGTAGCCGAACTTGCCCTCGGCGATCTCCTCCAGCGAGATCGACAGCGACTTGGCGTGCTCGCCCAGGCGGGAGACCTGCGGCGGCACGAAGTCACGGATGCCCTCGCCCAGCTGGGAGTAGTACGAGTTGATCTGGCGCGCCCGCTTGGCGGCCAGGATGACCAAGGTGTAGCGGCTGTCGACCTTCTTCATCAAGGTCTCCACTTTGGGATGGATCACTCAGGCTCCCTTGCTCTTGGCTTTCTCCATAAGTTGTAACACCTCTTTGACGGCTCGTTCGACTTCGTCGTTCACCACGACACCGTCGAACGAGCGCTTCTGGCGCAACTCGTCGTAGGCGTCGGCGAGGCGCCGGCTGAGCGCCTCCTCGTGCTCGGTCCGCCGGTTGCGCAGCCGCTTTTCCAGCTCCAGCAGCGACGGCGGCTCGATGAAGATCAGCACGGCGCCGGGGATCTGGCGCTTCACCTGGGCGGCGCCCTGGACATCGATCTCCAGCAGCACGTCCCGCCCGGCGGCCAGCGCCTGCTCGATCGCCTTCCGGCTGGTCCCGTAGTGGTTGCCGTGCACCTCGGCGGACTCGACGAACTCGCCGCGCTGGCGCATGAGGGCGAAGGTCTCGTGGGTGACGAAGTGGTAGTGGACGCCGTCGCGCTCCATCGGGCGCGGCGGGCGCGTCGTGTAGGACACCGAGAGCACAAGGTCGGGACGACGCGCCAGGAGCCCCTGGACGATCGTTCCTTTCCCGGCCCCCGATGGCCCGGAGATGATGTACAGCTGCGAGCGGCCTATTTCCCCGTGAACTCCCGGAGGAGCGATTCGATCTGCTTGGCGCCCAGACCTCGCATCCGCCGTGACTCTGCGATATCGAGCCGGGTCATCATCTTCTGAGCGCGCACCTTCCCCACTCCCCGCATTGTCTGCAACACGTCGGTCACCCTCATCTTCCCTACAACCTCGTCGCCGGTGCGGGCCAGCAAGTCCGGCAGTGTGGCCTTTCCCGAGCGCAACTCCTCCTTCAGGGCGGCCCGCTGGCGCCGGGCTTCGCTGGCCTTGGCGAGGGCCTGCTGGCGCTGCTCGCTGCTCAGGGGCGGTGGTAATGCCACTGGGCCTCCTTGGGAGTTGCCGGCCTGCCGGGTGCCACCAAGCCTCCACCCACCCACGCGTCGAAAGTATAGTGCGCCGCTTGCGGACCCCTTGGGTGGTGGATGTTCCAGCGGTCCGCCCAGCAGCGGTACCGGCACCTGGGGTACAACTGTGGGAACCGCCCTTTATCGCGGGCGCCGCGCGGCCCGACCGATCCCGGTCCGGGGCCCACTGGAGGGGACATGGCGGAGAAGAGATCGTTCTGGAGCAGTGTGCCCGGACTGGTCACCGGGCTTGCCGCGATCATCACCGGACTGGTCGCCCTGATCTCGGTGTTCACGAGGTTCAACGGCAGCCACAACACGTCGAACAACGGGGCCCCCTCACCGCCGGCGGCCACATCGTCGCCCACTCCCACGGCAACCGGCGTAACGACGACGTCAACCCCCACCATGACCGACACCGCGTCGCCCAGCCCGGGAGCGAGCCCGGGAGCGAGCCCGGGAGTCACGACCAGCCCGGCCAGTCCGGGCGCCCCGGCGACGTTGACCGCCAGCCCGTCATCGGGGCTCGACTTCGGTTCGGTCGGGATCGGCCAGACGTCGCCGGTAAGGACCGTGACGATCACCAACGCCGGGGGCAGCCCGGCCGTCATCCAATCGGTGAACCCCGACGGGACCAACTCCTCGTGGTTCTCGATCGCCACCAGCACCTGCGGCAACGGGGCCGCCCTGCAACCGCAGCAGACCTGCCAGGTGGGGATTCAGGTGAAACCGTCGTCGGTCGGGAGCGGAACCGCCACCCTGGACGTCACCTACCAGGGTGACAACGCCCAGCCGCTGTCGGTGCCGCTCAGCGTGACTGGCTCGATCCTCTAGCTCAGATCGCCGTCGGGTAGTTCGGCTGGTAGAGCAGGACCTCGACCCCACCTGCCAGGCGCAGCGTCACCGCCCGGCCGAACGAGCGCTCCACCGGGTCCCCGACCACCTCGACGCCCTTTGCCCGCAGGTCGGCCAGGGTGCCGTCCAGGTCCCGGCAGATCAGACTCAGCTCGTGGTGCGCCTCGCCCGGGTGGACCGCCAGCTCGGCCGGGGGCACGGCGAAGATCAACCAGCCGTCGTGAAGGTCGACATTCGACCAGCCGAACACGTCCCTGATCTGTGCCCGCAGCGCCTCCGCCTCGGGCGAGAACAGGACCACGTGGACCCCGTTGACCCCTGCGCCCGGGAGCGTCGCCGGCTCGGAGGGACGCTCGACCGCAGCGGCGGCGGCAGAAGCGGCGATCTCCTCCGGCGTCATCTCGAACAGCTGCCCGTCGCGCATCCTGAGCCGCCGGGTGGCCCAGCTGGCGACGGCTTCGGAGTGGGTGACGATGATCACGGTCACCCCCTGGTCGGCGGCCAGGCTGCGCAGGATGGCGCCGATCTCGGCCGTCGACCCGGTGTCGAGGTTGCCGGTCGGCTCGTCGGCCAGGATCACCCGCGGCTGGTTGGCCATGGCTCGAGCGATCGCCACCCGCTGCTGCTCACCCCCCGAGAGCAGCAGCGGCAAATGGCGGGATCGCTCGGCCAGGCCCACCTGCTCCAGCAGCCTCGCCGCCCGGGCCTGCCGCTCGGAGCGGCTCCGGACGACCGGCACCATCGCCACCTCGACGTTCTCGGAGGCGGTCAGGGTGGGGATCAGGTTGAACGACTGGAAGACGAATCCGATCTCGGTGGCCCGGACCCCGGTGAGCTCGGTGTCGCCCAGGCGGGCCAGGTCCCGCCCGGTCAGCACCACCGACCCGCCCGTGGGGCGGTCGAGGCCGCCGAGGAGCTGGAGCAGCGTCGACTTGCCCGACCCGCTCGGCCCTTCGATCGCCACCAACTCGCCCGGGTACAGCGCCAGCTCGACCTGGTCGACCGCTTTGACCACCGAGGAGCCCACCTTGAAGTGCCGGTCGACTGCGCTCAGCCGGTAGAGCGGCTCCGGCGGTGCTGATGGGTCCTGCACCGTTGGTTCGTGGGTCTCTGGCACGGGAGACGTCCTTTCTCAGGCAATGTTGCGGAGCGCCTCGGCCGGTGACAGGCGGGAGGCCCGCATCGCCCCGACCCCGCCGGCGATCAGGCCACCGAGGATGGCGAGGCCCACCCCGATCGCCAGTGTCGCCGGGTGCAGCGGGGCGGTCAGGTGAATGGTGGCGGTCTTGGTGGCGACCGAATTGGACTCGCCGAACACCGAGGAGGCCGACGAGCCACCGAACCCGGCGACGCCGACGGCCGTCGCGGTCAGCGCCGGCGCGAACGCCTTCACCGCCAGGGCGACCAGGTAGCCGAGCCCGATACCCAGCGCAGCCCCGAGCACCCCGATGCCCACGGTCTCCGCCAGGATCTGCCGGATCACCCGGCCCCGGGACCAGCCGACCGCCCGCAGCGTGCCGATCTCCCGGACCCGCTTGCTGATCGACGAGACGGTCAGCAGCATCGCGATGACGAAGGCGGCGATCAGCACGATGGCCGCCAGCGCCCCGCCGATGCGGGTGGTCAGGTTCTTGGCATCGACGAGCGACCCGGTCACCTGGTTGGCGAGCGACTGGGTCGTCACCACCGTCGCCCCCGGCAGGGCCTTCTGGATCTCGGCGGCGACCGTGTTGACCGACGATGCGTCCTTCACCTTGACCAGGATCTGGGTGACCTCGCCGGTCTTGCTGGACAGTTGCTGCAGGGTGCTGAGCGGGAAGTACATGTCGGCGATGCTGCCGGTGAGCGTCGGGTTGACCAGCCCGACGATCGTGTAGTTGGTGCCGTTGATGGCGATCACGTTGCCAACCGCGTAGCCCTTCTGGTTGGCATAGGAGACGTTGACCAGGATGTCGTTCGGGGCGCCGGCCGGGAGCCACTGACCCGATACGAGCTGGGCCTTGGTGACCAGGCCCTGGGTGCTGTCTGCCGGGTCGACGCCGGCAGCGGTGTAGCTGGCGTTGTTGATGTTGGTCTTCGGCGGGTTGACGATCTGCTGGATCTCCTGGGCCGGTGTGGTAAACGTCGCCGTGAACGCCGGATCGGCCTGTTCGATGCATGCCTCGACCTTCTGCCGGTCGGCTCCCCCGCCGCCACCCCCGAGGATCCCGAGGCCGCCACGGCCCGGCGTTGCCGTCCCGGTGGTACCGGCCTGACCGGCGGCGCCGGGAACGGCGAAGGTGATGCCCGCCGCGGACAGGCACGACTCGACTGCCGACTGCTGGCTGGCGGTGAGCGGCGGGGGGGTTACCCGCTGCTGGAAGGTCTGCGAGCCGACCGTCGTCGTCACGATCTGGTTGGGCACGGTGCCGGTCTCGTGCTCGACGTTCTGGATCAGGCCGGCCGCCACCGAGGCGACGCCGGGCAGTGCCGCGGTCTGGGTGACCGCGGCCTCCGGGAACACCAGCAGCGTCGAGGAGAGAAAGAAGTCGTGGGTGAACTGGGTCCCGGCCGGACCAAGCGACGACAGGTCGGTCAGGACACTGGCGTTCTCCTGGGTCAGCTCCTGGGCAGCGGTCGAGTTGAGGGCACTGTTGGCCCCGCCCGCCCGGAAGAAGCCGCCTCCGCCGCCGGACGGGCCGCCGCCGGCGGCCGACGGGCTGGGGCTGGGCGAGGCGCCCGACGAGGCGGTCGAGGTCGACCCGGCAACCCGGGTCACGAGGATGTCGGTCCCGATCGCCTGCAGCGGCGACAGCACCGTGTCCTGGGCCTGGGTCAGCCCCTCGGAGACGCCGATGATCCCGATGACGAGGGCGACGCCGATCGCCAGGCCGAGGGCGGTGACGAGCGTCCTGCCCCAGCGGCGGCGCAGTTCGCTGAGCAGGTATCCCTTCTGGAACACGCTGACCTCCTCGCCACCCGGCAACGGCCCGGACAGCTTCCCCGCCGGTCCTGCAAGATCCTGCTCCCTCAAGTAACGGTCCTCGAATTGGGCAAGAGTTTGGGGATTGCTGTGCTGCACCTGTGAATCGGCCGGCCGGCCGGAACGGGCGGGTGATAGCCTCGGCCCGACCCGGGCCGCCTCTGAGGAGGCTCAAGCGTGGAGCGGTTGAAGGCGGCACGAACCCAGCGGGTGAAGGCGGCCCGACCGGTCCTCGGCTGGGTTGCGGCCCTGGCGGTCGCAGCCCAGGGCGCAATCCACAACCTGTCCCGCCCGCTCGCCGAGCGCCTGCCGGACCTTCACATCTACACGCTGGCGGTCACTGCGCTGGTGCACGGGGGCAGCCTGTACATGCTGCACCAGGGCGAGGCGGCGCGGTTCACCTATCCCCCCTTTGCCGGGCTCGCCTTCTTCCCGATCGCCTACCTGCCCGAGCCGGTGACCCGGGTGCTGTGGACGCTGCTGACCATTGCTGCGGTGGCTGTGCTGTGCTGGGTGGTCACCACCCGGCTTCCCCGCCGCCTGGGGCCGCGGGAGGTCGTCTGGCCGCTGGTCACGGCGCTGGTCCTTGCCTCGAAACCGGTGCAGAGCAACCTGTGGTTCGGCCAGATCAGCGTCCTGTTGACGCTTGCCGTCGTCGCCGACGTGCTGGCTTTTAGCGGCCGGCGGGGCCAGGGGGTGCTCACCGGTATCGCCGCCGCGATCAAGCTGACCCCGCTGGTGTTCGTCCCCTGGCTGTGGCTCACCGGGCGCCGGCGGGCGG
>DAIQBQ010000088.1:0-10074 GCA_036781065.1 Actinomycetota bacterium | reverse complement strand
TCGGGCGGGTGGCGGAGGCCGCCAGCCGGGGGGTTCGCTGGGTCGTCGTCGATCAGGTGGGCAGCCCCGAGCTGGCCTGCTTCGGGCAGTTCCGCCGGCTGGAGATGCACCTCCCCGACGGTATGGGGATCTACTCCTACGCCGAGGAGCAAGCCGATGCCGGCACGCCCCGGCTGGTCGTGGAACGGGTGCCGCTGGACCCGGCCAGCGGGCAGCCGCGGGGCGAGGTCGCTGAGCGGCGGGAGGTCGCCGGCCCGGCGGAGTGGGAGGCGGCGCAGGCCGATCTGCGGGAGGCGATCGCCGGGCTTGACACGCTCGGAACGCCGGGGGGAGGATGAACCCGGAGTAGAAGAACGTTTCCTATAGTTATTTTGATGGTTGGTTTCAGTGCTGCTCGAGGATCCGAGGAGGAGCCATATGGCCGATGAGCGGGTCGCCGGCCCGGTGATCGACGGGCACAGCCACCTGGGGGAGATGGCCGCCTGGAAGTTCTACGACCTGAAGGAGGCGGTCAAGCCCACGGTCTATGAGTTCCCGACGGCCAGGGACTACATCGCCCACCTTGACAAGTACCGGTGCGAGCGCGGGCTGGTGCTGCCCAACTACGGCATCCCGCGCCAGGAGCAGCCCTTCCTGCTGAACCCACTGGTCCTGGACGCCGCCGCTTCGCACGACCGGATCCTCGGGGGGCTCTGGGTGTCGTTCCTGCCGCAGAACGCCGAGATGACCCGGGAGGCGCTCAGCTACGCCGGGGAGGCTGGCATCGTCGCCCTGAAGACCACCTTCCTGCTCGGGGGCAACCCGAACCCGGAAGGCTGGGACGACGCCACCCGGGAGATCGCCGAGGCCTGCTTCGAGGCCGCCGAGGCGCACGACCTGGTGTTCCACTTCCACACCAGTCCCGGCGGGAGCTCCGACATCTCCAACTACATCCCGCTGGTGGAGCGGTACGGCCGGCGGGTCAAGATGTACCTGGTCCACTTCGGCGGGGGGGTGAGCGGGCACATCCGCCTGGTCCCCCGGTTCCTCGACTGGGTGGAACAGGGCTACAAGGTGTACACCGACACCACCTGGACGATCGGCTTTGGCGCCCGCTGGCTGCTGACCGAGATCGAGAAGCGGGGGGTCGGCCACGATCGGGTGCTGTTCGCCTCCGACGAGCCCTGGAGCGACTTCTGGGGGGAATACTGGAAGATCAACGGCGCACCCGTGGGGACAGAGCTGAAGGAGCGGATCCTGCACCGCAATTTCGAAGAGCTCTATGGCACCCACCGCTGACCTCGGCAGGCTGATCGCCGAGCTGCAGAGCTACGGCGTCCACGTCGTGCGCGGGCCGGGCCCGGTGCCCGGCCGGACCGGTGGGGCGGGGCCCTCGGACGCCGGCATGATCCGGGTCGAGGGGGTGCAGGTCACCTTCCCGTTCACGGCGGACTACGTCTCCGAATCCCCGTTCAGCCTGCACGAGGAGGGCCCCCCGGGGAGTGGTGGCTGGGGCGTCTACCGGGATGGCCGGCGCCTGGCCGGGGCCGAGGTGCCCTCCCGTCCCCGCTTCTACGACCTGTCGACCGCGGACGGGATTCCCTACTGGAAGATCGCCCTGCTCCACCTGG
Source organism: Actinomycetota bacterium (assembly GCA_036781065.1). Lineage (GTDB taxonomy): Bacteria > Actinomycetota > CADDZG01 > JAHWKV01 > JAOPZY01 > DAIQBQ01. Next base: position 8,464 of record DAIQBQ010000088.1, on the reverse strand, counting down.
ACTCGCTGGCCTCCACCGTCATCCAGACCTGCATCTACTGGGACACGCCGGACCAGTGTCAGTTCTGCGGGATCGAGCTGTCGCTGGCCGCCGGGCGCACCATCCCGGTCAAGAAGCCTGACCAGCTCGCCGAGGTGGCGGTTGCCGCCCGCGACCTGGATGGTGCCGTAGACGTCACCCTGACCAGCGGCACCACCCGCGGAGCGGACAAGGGCGCCCGTTACCTGGGCCGGTGCGCCAAGGCGATCCGGGAGGCCAGCGGGTTGCCGGTGCAGGCCCAGTTCGAGCCCCCGGACGACCTCTCGGTGCTGGAGGAGATCAAGGAGCAGGGGGTGAGCTCGGTCGGCATCCACGTCGAGTCGTTCGACCCGGCGGTGCTGGCCCGGGTGGCCCCGGCCAAGGCGCGCACCGGCGTCGAGGGGTACTTCCGGGCATGGGAGCGGGCCGTCGAGCTGTTCGGGCGGGGCCAGGTGTCCACCTACGTCATCCTCGGGATGGGCGAGGACCCGGAGGTCACCATCGAGGGCAGCCGGCGGGCGATCGACGCCGGCGTGTACCCGTTCATCGTGCCGCTGCGTCCAGTGCCCGGCAGCCTGATGGGCTCCGAGCTCCCACCAGACCCGGAGTACATGGAGTCGGTCTACCGGGCAGTCGGCCCCTACCTCGCCCTCACCGGGCTGGCCTCCTGGCAGGTCCACGCCGGGTGCGCCCGGTGCGGGGCCTGCTCGGCGCTCAGCTCCTACGAGTCCCCCGACGGGGAGGCGCCGGGGCGTCCCGGCCGCCAGCTCCCGATCGTCACGGTGCGGTGACCCCTCCCGGCGCCGTCTCGCCCTTCGTGCGGCCGGAGGTTGCCGGGGTGGCGGTCGAGCGGGGCCTGGCGGTGATCTGCCGGCCGGTCGCCAGCCCCGAGGAGGTGGCGCTGCACTACGAGATTCGCCGGCGGGTGTTCGTCGTCGAGCAGGGGGTGTTCCCGTTCTCCGACCGCGACCCCCACGACGGCGTGGCCGAGACCGTGCGCGTCCTCGGCTTGTGTGGGGAGGTCGCCGGTGGTGCGGTGCGGCTCTACCCGCTGTCGCCCGACGAGGCCGGGGGCGAGGAAAGGATCTGGAAGGGGGACCGGCTGGCGGTGCTGCCGCCGTTCCGCGGTGGGGCGGTCAAGGGGGGAATGGGCGGGCCGCTGGTCCGCTTCGCCGTCCGGACGGCGGGCGAGCTGGGGGGCCGGCGGATGGTGGCCCACATCCAGCCGGCGAACGTCACCTTCTTCGAGCACCTGGGCTGGCGCACCGTCGGGGGCCTGGTCGGCTACGCCGGGCAGCCGCACCAGATGATGGCGATCGACCTGTCGCCGGGCTGACCGGGTCGACCGGGTTTCAGGACTGCCCGCCCCCGAGACCGGTCACCCCCTGCTGGACGTCCAGGATCGTGGCCTCCTCCGTCCCTGCCCGGATGCGCAGCAACCCGGTGCCATCCACCTCGCCGATCGTCTCGCAGGCCAGCCCCCGGGCCGTGAAGGCCGCCCGGCAGGCGGGGCCCCGGTCGGGTGCGCAGCAGACGAGGAAGGCGAAGGTCGGGAACACCAGGCTCCACTGCGCCATGGCCACGCCCGCCGGCCGGGGGATGCGGCCGACCTCGACGGTCGCCCCCGAGCCGGTCGGCTCCAGCAGCATCGCCAGCGAGCCGAAGATGCCCGCCATCGAGACGTCCTTGGCCGCGACCGCGTTGCCCGACTCGGCCAGGGTGGCGAGCACGCCGATGTCGTCGGCAAGCTCCCCTGCCCGCTCGGCGAACGACGAGAACAGGGGGAACCCGGAGCTGAGCCGTCCCTCCAGGGCGGCGGCCAGCAGGACGGCCTGTCCCGGGGCGACGTGGCGGGCGGCCAGCAGCCGGCGCGCCCGGCCGAGGACAAACGCCGAGACCGCAAGGGACTCGTCCTCGGCGACCGTCAGGTGGCCGCCGACCAAGGGGACCCGGTAGGCGTCGCAGCCCATCCGCAGCCCTCGGAGTGCTCCGGCACACCCCTGCTCGGGACCGACCACTGTATCCACCAGCGCCGCCGGGCGGCCCCCCATGGCGGCGATGTCGTTGACGTTGGCGACCACCGCGGCGATCCCTGCCCCTGGCGGGGAGGCGGCACAGAGTTTCGGGGCGATCGCCTCCCCGGCGGCCAGCAGGAACCCGTCGCCGTCGGGCAGAGCGGCGGCGTCGTCGCCGGGTTGGGAGAGCCAGTCGGTGCCGCCGAAGATCGAGCCCACCATGCGCAGCGCCGCTTTGGAGCGCAACCCGGGATGGGCGCGCACGCCGGCTGCGAGTTCGCTCAGCTCCAGGCCCGCATCAGCCATGGCTCAGTGACCTTTTGTGAGTAAAAACTGATGGATATTGCACGATTTCACTCACAAAACACCGAGGGCCAGGCTGCCCACGCCCACGGGCTCAGCCCATCGCCGGGCAGATCCCCTTGTGCGGGCACCGGCCGCACAGCGGGCTCGGGTGCGGGCGCCAGTCCCCGGTCGCCCGGGCGCGCAGGATGGCGGCCCCGATGGCGTCGATCTGGCGTTCCAGGCCCTCCAGCATCGCCACGGTCGGCCGCAGCGTCAGCACTTCAGGCACCCCGAGCTGCACCAGGCGCAGCTCCCGGGGCAGCTTCCCGAACGCTCGCCAGCAGACCAGGGCATAGAAGCGCAGGCCGAAGAAGGCGCTGGCGGCGAAGGTGTCTGACGGGCTGCGCCCGGTCTTGTAGTCGGAGAGCACCCACTCCCCGTCGGGGGTGCGCTCGATGCGGTCGATGATGCCCCGCAGCCGGGTGCGGTCGCCGTTGTGGGTGACCGCCGCCTCGACGTCGTGGACGTCGATCCCGGCCGGGTTCTCGACCACGAAGGCGTTGGCCAGCAAGGCTTTCGCAGCCGACAGCCAGGCCCGCTCCTGGTCCTCGGAGAGCGACAGCCCGGCATACTCCTCCTCCTGGCGGCAGGCCTCCCACACCTCGTCGAGCAGCCGCTCGGCGGTCTCCGGGAGGCGTTCGGAGGCGGGGAGACGGTAGAGCCGCTCCAGCACGTCGTGGACGACGGTCCCGCGGGCCCGGAACGGGTCCGGCGGCTCCGGCAGCTTGTCGATCACCCGGTATTTGTACAGCTGCGGGCAGGCCTTGAAGTCGGCCGCCCGCGACGGGGACAGCGTCACCGCCGGCATGGGTTGCGCCGGCGGCAGGGCGAGCGGAAGACGGGCGACTGCGGTCGTCATGGCCCCGATGCTACGGCCCGGCTGCCCATCGGCCCCGGATTCGCGTTCCGTGCCGGGTCAGCCGAACAAGCGCAGCTGCTCGCCGGCCAGGAGCCGGGTGCGGCTCCGCCCGCGGGTCGCCCGGACGTGGCGCGGGACGACCAGCTCCTCCCACGGCGGTGGCTCGGGCAGCAGGCTCGGCTGCTTCGGTTCCGGCTCGGCCTCGGACAGCAGCAACTGGTTCCAGGACAGGTTGAGCTGGCCGGGGATCTCCCCTGGTGGCGCTGCCTCGACCAGGCCGGGTACGAGGCGCAGGACCGGCCGGACGCCCAGGTCGAGGCCGGCGAAGGGCGGCTGCTCCGGGCCGAACAACGGTGCTGCAAGCATGCGTGGACCCCTTAAAGAGCGTAACGACAAGGAGCCGGAGTATAGGGCCGATCAGCGGGCAACGGCCGGATTTCTCGTGGTCTGACGTGAAAGCTTCCCTGGAGCGCCCAAGTCGAGCGCTTGAGGTCGAGCGCGCCACACTGTCCACGGGTTCGCGTTTCCGGGGTGAGGGAGCAGCCAGGGGTGTGATAACGCCCGTCTCTGCTCACTCGGCCCGGATCCCAGCCCCGCTGCCTGTGGCCCGCAGGGGATGCACCACTACCGTTCCGGAAGCTGGATCCGGAACACCGCCCCGCCGCTGGGGTCGTTGACCGCCTCCACGGTGCCCCCCTCACCGTGAACCACCTCGCGGACGATCGCCAGCCCAAGGCCTGAGCCAGGTCGCCCGCGGGCCGCCGAGGCCCGGTAGAAGCGGTCGAAGATCCTGGTGAGGTCGCCCGCAGGGATGCCCGGCCCGTGGTCCCGCACCACGACGGCGCCGTGCTGGCTGCTCACCTCGACCACGCCCCCCAGCGGGCTCCACTTGACCGCGTTGTCGAGCAGGTTGGCCACCGCCCGCTCCAGCCGGGTCGGCGCCGCCCACACCTGGCTCGGCTCGAGCGAGCAGCGGAACTGGACACCGGTCGCCCGGGCGTGCACCTCGGCCCGGGCGACGGCGTTGACCACCAGCTCGTCGAGGTCCACCGCCTCCCGGCCGGCTTCAGGCAGGTCGCCCCGGGCCAGCTCGACGACGTCGCCGACCAGCTGCGTCAGCTCGTCCATCTGCGCCAGGACGTCCCGGCGGAGGCTCTCCCGCTCGGCGGGGTCCAGCTCGTCCGAGCGCTGGAGCACCTCGATGTTGGTGCGCAGGCTGGTCAGCGGCGTGCGCAGCTCATGCGAGGCGTCGGTGACCAGCTGGCGCTGCTTGGCCTGCGACTGCTCGAGCGCGTCGACCAGCTGGTTGAAGTCGGTCGCCAGCCGTTCCAGCTCGGCGCCCCCCCGGACCTCCACCCGGTGCGACAGGTCGGTGGTCTCGGCCATCGTCCCGATCGAGGCGGTGAGCCGGTGCAGCGGGACCAGTGCGGTATGGGCGACGAACCAGCCGCCGACCCCGGCTACCAGGATGCCGGCACAGGCGACCAGGCTGAGGTCGATGGCCAGGTCCTGCAGGCTGCGGTGGTACTCGTCCAGCAACAGCCCGACTTCGAGCGCGCTGTTGCCGGGCAGCGGCACCAGGTACACCCGCACCTGGTTGTCCTCGGGGCCGACCGTGGCGTAGAGCGACCGGCGGCGGCCCGAGGCGACCTGGTTGGCCCCGGGGGGGACCGGAAGGGTCGGCGGCACCGGTGCCATCACGCTGCCGGTGACGCTGACCACCTGGGCCAGGCCGGCGGCCTTGGTCATGTCGCCGAGGATGTCGTGCGGGGCGTCCGGATCGCCGCTGGCGACGCCCAGGGTCAGGCCGGACGAGCGGGCACGCAGGGTCGAGTCGACGCCGTGGGCAAGGCTGCGCCGGAGGACGAGGAACGCCACGAAGGCAACGGCAACGACTGTCACCGCCACCGCCAGCGCGGCGGCCAGCGTGATCCGGGCTCGGAACGTCACGGTGGCCCGAGTCTAGGCGGGTCCGCAGGAGTTTTGTGGATCGCTACACACAATAATGAGGGCCCATGATCCACAAAACACTGGATGAGCTTCGCGGGCCGACGTTCTGTGGACTCACCTAGGCCTCCCGCAGCGTGTAGCCCACGCCGCGCACGTTCTGGATCAGCCGGGGCTCCCCGTCCTCCTCCATCTTGCGGCGCAGGTAGCTGATGAAGACCTCGAGCGAGTTCGTCGAGGAGGCCAGGTCGAAACCCCATACCCGGTCGAGGATCACGCTGCGGGAGAGCACCTGGCGTGGGTTGCGCATGAACAGCTCCAGCAGCAGGAACTCGGTTCGGGTGAGCTTGAGTTGGCGGGTCCCACGGTAGGCCTCGTGGGCAGCCGGGTGCAGGACGAGGTCGGCGAAGCGCAGCACCTCACCGGCCGGGGCGTCCCCCCAGCTGCCGACCGGGGCCCGCCGCAGCAGGGCGGCCAGCCGGGCCAGCAGCTCAGCGAGGGCGAACGGCTTGACCACGTAGTCGTCGGCCCCGGCATCCAGGCCCTCGATCCGGTTGCCCACCGCCTCCCGGGCCGTCAGCATCAGGATCGGCGTGTCGTTGCCCCGGCGGCGCAGCTGGCGACAGACCTCGAGCCCGTCCGGCGGCGGCATCAGGATGTCGAGCACGATGGCGTCCGGCGACTGGTCGGCGACCGCCGCCAGCGCCTCGATGCCGTCGGCGGCCAGGCCCACGGTGTATCCCTCGAGGCGCAATGCCCGGCCGATCGAGGCCCGGACCGCCTCGTCATCGTCGACGACCAGGATCTGCATGTTCCTGCCAGTTTTCATGGGTCGATGCAATGCCCGCTGGGGACCGGCTACCAGTCCCCTGATGTCCGCTGCGCCAGTATGTTCGCCCGGCGGGCGAGGCGGGCCTCGCGGCGGATCTGCCCCTCACGCATCCGGCGCTTCTGGTCGGGGGTCTCGGCGATCAGCCGGGGCACCTCCCGCGGCTTGCCGGTGCCGTCGTCGATGGCGACGAACACCAGGTAGGCGCTGGAGGCGTGCGCCCGCTCGCCGGTCATGATGTTCTCGGTCTCGACCCGGACCCCCACCTCCATCGAGGTGCGGCCGACCAGGTTGACCGAGGCCTTGACCGTCACCAGCGAACCGAGCTGGATCGGCTCGATGAACACCATCTCGTCGATGGCGGCGGTGACCACCATGCCCTGGGCGTGGCGGATGGCGCACAGGCCCCCGGCCGAGTCGACCAGCTTCATGATCACGCCTCCGTGGACGAAGCCGGCCAGGTTGGCGTCGGCGAGGCCCATGCCCTGGGACAACTCGACCTGCGACTCGCGTACGGCTTTTGCCTCCATTCCCGCTCCCGACCGGTGTGCAATGCGAAGAGTGACGGTGGATAGACTAAATACCAGATCGAGAGCAAGGAGGACAGCTGACGTGAGTGGACAGCCGACCGGGGCGGAAGCGATCGCCTGGGACCTCACCGATCTCTACAAAGACACCGACGACCTGAACGGGGACCTCGACGCCGCGATGCGCCGGGCGAAGGCGTTCCGGGAGCACCACCGCGGCCACGTCGCCGAACTCGACGCCGCCGGGCTGGATGCGGCTGTCGGAGAGCTGGAGGAGATCGAGTCTGCCTTCGTCCGGGCGCAGTCGTTTGCCTTCCTGTCCTTCGCCACCGACACCGCCGACCCGGCTCGGGGGGCGTTGCTGCAGAAGGTCGAGGAGCAATCGGCCGCACTGTCGACCGAGGTGCTGTTCTTCGGCCTCGAATGGGTGGCCGTCCCCGACGAGGCCGCCGCAGCCCTGCTGGCCGACCCGGTGCTGGACGCTCGCCGGCATTACCTGGAGTCGGCCCGCCGCTACCGCCCGCACCTGCTGTCCGAGCCGGAGGAGACGCTGCTCGCCGAGAAGGGGCTCACGTCGACGTCGGCGTGGTCCCGGCTGTTTACCGAGCTGTCGTCGGCGCTCAGGATCACCATCGACGACACCGCGATCAGCCTGGAGGAGGCGCTCTCCCGGCTGCAGCAGCCCGACCGTGAGGTGCGCCGGCAGGCGGCCGAAGCGGTGACCGCGTCGCTACAGGCCGAGCTGCGTACCAGGTCGTACATCTTCAACACGCTGCTGCTGGACAAGGCGACCGAGGACCGCCGCCGCGGCTACGCCAGCTGGATCGCCGCCCGCAACCTGTCGAACGAGGCCTCGGACGCGTCGGTGGAGGCGCTGATCGACGCGGTGATTGCCCGCTACGACATCCCCCAGCGGTTCTACCGGCTGAAGGCCCGGCTGCTCGGGTTGCGGGTGCTGGCCGACTACGACCGGATGGCCCCGACGCTGGCCGCCTCGACGCCGACGTCGTGGGAGGAGGCCAGGCAGATCGTCCTCGGCGCCTACCAGTCGTTCTCGCCGGTGACCGGCCAGATCGTCACCGACTTCTTCGAGCGCCGCTGGATCGACGCTGCCATCCGCCCCAACAAGCAGCCCGGGGCGTTCTGTGCCACGACGATCCCCGGGGTTCATCCCTACGTCCTGCTCAGCTTCACCGGCGAGCGACGGTCGGTGCTGACCCTGGCCCACGAGCTCGGGCACGGCATCCACGGCTCGCTGGCCGGGGACCAGGGCCTGTTCAACGCCCAGACGCCGCTGACGCTGGCCGAGACCGCCTCGGTGTTCGGCGAGGCGCTCACCTTCGGCCGGCTGCTGGCGGCCGAGGAGGACCCGCAGCGCAAGCTGGAGCTGCTGATCGGGCGGCTGGAGGACGCGGTCGCCACCATCTTCCGCCAGGTCGCCATGAACCGGTTTGAACAGGCGGTGCACAACGGCCGCCGGGAGGAGGGCGAGCTGTCGCCGGAGCGGATCTCGGCGCTGTGGATCGATACCCAGCGGGCGATGCTCGGCGACTCGGTCGAGCTGTCCGAGGGCTACCGGATCTGGTGGAGCTACATCCCGCACTTCATCGGGGCCCCCGGCTACGTGTACGCCTACGCGTTCGGCTACCTGTTCTCGCTGGCGATCTTCCGCCGCTACCAGCAGGAAGGGCCGGTGATTGTGGGGCCGTACCTCGATCTGCTGCGGGCTGGGGGATCCGACGCCCCGGAGGCACTGGCCAAGATCGTTGGCCTGGACCTCGCCGACCCCGGCTTCTGGTCCGGGGGCCTGGAGGCGGTCGACCAGCTGCTGGGCGAAGCCGAAGCATTGGCCGAGCAGACGGGCCGGGCCTGACGTTCAACGGTCCGGGATCCCCAGCACCGACAGCACCCGCCGGGTGACCCG
>DAIQBQ010000087.1:0-10154 GCA_036781065.1 Actinomycetota bacterium | reverse complement strand
GGTCTTGCCGACGCCCGCGGCACTGCCGAGATAGATCCGGAGCCCGCCCCGGTCGCCTCCAGCTCCCCGCCAGCGACACTGCCCGCGCCGCCTCGGGCACCGGCAGCCGAGCCCGAGCCGGTCAACAACCCCTACTTCCCGCGGGGGCGCTCCGAGCCGCGCGCCAACCCCACGTCCCCCCGGTCGCAACCCGGGGTGCCGGCCAACAACCCATACTTCCCCTGGTCCGAGCCCGAGCCGGACGAGCCCTCCTTCGTCCGGGTAGTGGGAGCCCCGGCGACCGCCGACCGCGAGGCTCTCCCGGAGCCCGACGGGCACGAGCCCGGCTACCAGCCGAAGCGGCGCCGGCTGCTGCGCCCGAGCAGCGTGCTGGGGGCGATCGCCAGCTTGGTCCTGATCTACTTCGCCCTCGCTGGGATCTTCCTGCTCCCCCCCTACTCGAAGGCGCAGAAGCCGCCTTCATCGGGCGCCGCCACCGGGCAGGGCTCGACGGCGAGCGCTGAGGCACTGCTCAGCTACATCCCCGACGGGATCGCCCCCCAATGCCAATCGAGCCCGATCCCGAACCCGGAGGTCGTCGCCTCGATGTCCTGCGTCGTCACCGACACCGCCAGTGACACGATCGGCATCGTCTACGACCAGTTCGGAAACTCCGGGTCGGCCAAGGGCGCCTTCAGCACCGACGTGACCCCGGACAAGCAGAGTTGGGGGCCGACTTCGGCGCTGGCCACAGCCCAGTCGTGCGATCCCAGCGTCAACCCGGCCTTTAACGAGACCGCGAGCTACACCCGGGCGGCCTCGGCGACGGTCACCGTCTCGGACTCAGGCCAGGTCGCCTGCTGGGTGAGCTCGGTCCAAGAGCCGACGATCGACTGGACCTCGGACAGGCGCATGGTCGACGCCAACGCGGTGATTCTCCGGCCGTCGGGATCGGCACCCCCCACGGCGGCGGACGAGCAGGCGCTGTATCAGTTCTGGCTCACACAGGCCGGTCCGAAGTAAGACCCGACCGGTGCTCGTGGGCGGCCCGTAGCGACGGGAAGGTCGGGATCATCGCCGAGATCCCGCCGACCTCAAGGGCTCGGGACAACACTGAGCGCTCGGGGACGACAAGGAGCAGCCCCTTCCGGCGTTCGGTGAGCCGATGGCTCAGGGCGGCGAGGACCCGGATACCGGCGCTGTCGACGTACGTGACACTGCTCAAGTCGATGGTCAGGCCGTCATCGGAAGGCCGGAGGCCGTCAAGGGTGCTGAGCTCCAGCGCCTCAGCGGTCTCGCCGTCGATCTCCCCGGTCCAGCAGGACACGACCCAGCCTCCCCCGCGGCTCATCGCGCCCCGCGCAAGGAGGTCCGGAGCCTGACGACGGTCCCCTGCTCGCCGGTCTCGACCACGACGTCGTCCATCAGCGCCGTCATGAGCGAGTACCCCAAGCCCCGGCCAGTCCCGCCGGGGGCCCGCCAGGAGCCCCGGTCGGCGACCGAGATCTCGACGTTTTCCCCGCTGATGGTCCCGTCGACGGTCACCGTCCCGGCCCCCTCCGCGTAGCCATGCTCGATGGAGTTGGTCGCCGCCTCCGAGACCGCCACCAGGATGTCCTGGATCAGCTGCCGGTCGGCGCCGCAGCGCACCAGCCAGCGGCGCAGCGCAGTGCGCAGGGCGGGCAACCCCCGGGGCTCGCCGTCGATGCACAGGTGCAGCTCTTCGCAGTCCCCGAGCCCGCGGAGGTGGAGCGTAATGATCGCCAGGTCGTCGTTCAGGTCCGGCGCCGGGGAGTCGCCGCCGAACATCATCCGGGAGAGCGCGTCGAGGTTCGTCCACGGGGTCTCGGCTGAGGCGCGGAGCTTCTCGAGCCCGACGGTCAGCGACTCGCCCCGCCGCTCGACCAGGCCATCGGTGTAGGCGATCAGCGTCGACCCGGCCTCCAGGGTCACCGTGTGTTCCTCGTAGCGGAAGCCATCAACGGCTCCAAGGGGTGGATCGGCCGGATGCTCAAGCAGCTCCGCGCGGCTCTGGGGATCGACGACCACCGGCGGTGGGTGTCCGGCGCTGGCGAACCGGAAGGTCCCGTCGGGCGCCAGCACCCCGATGACCATTGTCGCCATGACCCGGGAGTCGAACTGGATCAGGAACTCGTTGACGTGCCCCAGGGTGGCCGCCGGGCTCCGGTCGGCGAAGGCCAGAGCCCGCACTGCATTGCGCAGCCGGGCCATGGCGATGGCCGCGGGCAGCCCACGGCCGGCGACGTCGCCGATCACGAGGTAGAGCTCGTCGCGGCCGAGCGCGAACACGTCGTACCAGTCGCCGCCAACCAAGCCGCCCGCAGCCGGCCGGTAAAGGCCGGCGACCTCGATCCCGCTCAGGCTGGGGAATCGGTCCGGGAGCAGGCTCCGCTGCAGGGACTGGGCGATGAGACTCTGCTCGTGCTGGCGGCGGGCCTCGACCGCCATCGCCGCCCGGTCGGCGACCAGCTGGAGCAGCTCGATATCAGCTTCGGTGAACGTCCGGGGCCGCAACGTCCCAACGTGGAGGACGCCGATGTTCTTCCCCTCGGCCAGCAACGGGACGCCGAGCATCGACCGGATGCCCCGGCGCAGCAGCAGCGGGTTCAGCACCGTGTGGCGGTCCACCGTCTCCAGGGCATATGGCCGGCCGGTGGCGGCGACGGTCCCGGCGAACCCGGCGCCGACCGGCAGCCGGACCCCCTGTTCCACCTCCTCCTCGATGCCCTTGGCCGCGGTGGCCACCAGCTCGTTCGACGCCTCGTCGAGCAGCAGGATGGCGGCGGTGTCCGCCCGCAGCAGCTCACGGATCCGGACGAGCAACTCCTCGAGAAGGCTCTCGACGGTCAGGTGGGCAAGGGCCGCATCGGTGACGACCTGCACCCGGCGGAGTTGCTCTTCGGCGAGGGTTGCGCTGACCGGTAGGACGATGGCTCTCCCCCTGTAAGGCTCGGCGGCAGGACCAGCGGCGTTCGGCACTACCGGCCCACCCCCGGCTCTGTGGGGGTACCCGCTCCCCGGAGGGCCAAACGAGCCAGGCCCGGGCGCGCCGCCGCGCAGCGACCCCAGAACCTGCTTGGTGTGATTTTTGCCCGGATACCGGGCAAAAACAGGCATCGACCTGCGCCGGCTAGGGCTCCCGGCCCTATCGCTCGAGGGCTTCCTCGCCCTTGCGGGTACCAGGGACGTGGGCAGGCGCTTCGCGCTGGCTCATGGTCCCTCCTTTCCTTACGACCCCTGATGGGTCATTGCGTCCTTGGCCTTCTCCCAGGCTTCCTTCGCACTTCCCTTCGCCTGATCGAGTTGGCCCTTTCCCTCCAAGGATTTGTCGTCCGTCATACGTCCGGCAACCTCCTTGGCCTTGCCTTTAGCTTTGTCAACTTCTGCATCGAATTTCTCGTCGGCGCCCATATTCTCTCCTTTCGGGATTCCCCCGCCCTCTCTGGTCTTCTACCCAGGATGCCGGGCCGAAACCCGTATCCTTGCCAGCGATGACCCGCCCTGTGCCCCCCGCGCGCTCGGCGCGCTCGTGGCGGTTGCTGACCCTGGTGACCCTGATCCCCGTGCTGGCGGTGGTTGCCGCGTGCCGCAGAGGCGCGGCGCCCGCCCCGCGCTCGCCGGCCGACCCGGTGTCCCACCGTTCGGTGTCCCCAGGGCCGGCGTCCCCCAGCCAGGCGGCCAGCCGCCTGCCGCTTCTCGGCGCCTACTACTACTCCTGGTACCCCGAAAACCTGGCCGGTGGATCGCTCGGGTCGCACCTGGTCCCGCCGGCCGGGCCCGACCCGGCGAGCGAGATCTCCGCCGACCCGGCGACAGCCGAGCGCAGCATCGCCGAGGCAGCGTCCGCCGGGATCGACTTCTTCGCCCTCGACTGGTGGCCCAACCGACCGGACCTCAACCAGCGGATCGACACCGGCTTCCTGCACGCATCGAACGTGAGCTCGGTCCACTTCGCCGTGATGTACGAGACCCAGGCGATCGAACCCGCGGTGCCCTACGAGGTGGACACCCCGGTGACGCCCGCGGCGCAGGCACAACTGGTCGCCGACATGGTCTCGATCGCCAAGGACTACTTCGCCAACCCGCAGTACCTCCGGATCGACGGCCGCCCGGTCGTGTTCTGGTACCTGACCCGGACGCTGACCGGCAACGTCGCCGGCGCCGTCCAAGCCGTGCGATCCGCCCTGAGCGCCCTCGGTTACAACGTCTTCCTCATCGGCGACGAGATGTTCTGGCGGGTGACCTCAACGTCGGGGGCGACGGTGAGCGCACCGCAGCCGTGGCGGGCCAAGCTGTTCGACGCGATCACCTGGTACAACCTCTACGACGCCAGCCAGCCGGCCCTGACCGGGTACGCCTCCAGCTCCGGCTACCTTCCTGCGATCAACAAGCTGATCGCCAGCTACAAGGCGGCGCTGGGTGGGTCGGTGCCCATCGTCCCCGACGTGATCCCCGGCTACAACGACCGGGCCACCCGGCCGAGCGAGAACCATCCGGCGATCCCCCGCGAGTACGCGCCGGGCGAGGCCGACGGGTCGCTGCTCGCCCAGATGTTCGACCAGGTCGCCCTGCCCAATGTCGATCCGCGGGCGCCGCTCGTGATGATCACGTCGTGGAACGAGTGGAACGAGCAGACGGCGATCGAGCCGGTGTCGTCGACGGCGACCACCAGCAGGGACGACAGCAGGACCGGTACGGAGTACACCCAGGGCTACCCGTACGGCGGGCCGGGCGACGCCCTGCTCGGGGTGGTCCGCCAGCTGGCGTACCAGCGGCCACCCGGGGCAGCGGCGTCGCCCGGCCCGTGAGCTGGAAGCCGGTGCTGCGTTACTCGAAGCGGGCGTTGGCCGGGAGCGTCATCCGGCCCAGCAGCGGCAGGGTCAGCAGGATCACGCCCATCGAGAACGCCAACCCGGAGCCAATCGCCACGTAGTAGATGCCACCGGGATGGGTGCCGTGGGCGAGATGAACCCCGACAGTGGCATAGAAGGCGTTGACCAGCGGGATCACCACCGCGATCGCGGCGGCCGCTGCCACCAGCGCGGCCACGATCAGCGGCACCCCGGACTCGAGGAACACCGCCTTGCCTAACACGGAGGTCTGCGTGCCGCTCACCCGCAGCAGCGAGAACGGCCGCCTGCGCTCGACCAGGCTCCCCCCGACGCTGACCGCCAGGCTGCAGCCGGCGACCAGGATCGTCAGCGCCGTGCCGAGAAGGACGACCCGGTTCAGGTTGTTGTCGTCGTTGTTGCGGACGGCGGCGATCTCGCCGAAGGTCTCCGGCTCGATATCGCCCATCTGGTAGGCCCGAAGATCGCCGCTGTTGGTCACCGCGGCGTTGAAGTTCGTCAGCATGGTCCGGGCCGTCTCCAGCGCGTCGGCGTTGGCGGCCTTGACCATGAGCGCCTCGACCTCCAGACCGGAGACCGACGCCACCGGCGCGCTGTTCGTCGTCACCAGGGGAAGGGCCTTGGCGATTTCCAGCGGGTTGTCGGTCTGCAGCGAGCCGCTGGCATTCAGCTGCACGGCCGTGGCTCCTGCCGGGCAGCTCCCGAACGCCGGCAGCGCGGCGAGATCGGCGCAGGTGATCACGGCGTCGTCGGGGGGTGGGGCAGTGTTGTCGTTAGGGTTGAACTGCCGGCCGCCGTCGGGCCCCACCGGGGCGTTGGCGAAGGCCTGCTGCTGGTAGGCCACGAAGGCCGGGTTGGTGTAGATCGGGATCACCGAGATGCCGTGGATCTGGTCGAGGCTGCTGACCAGTGCGGCGCCCGCAGCCGGGGTCAAGCCCCCGCCGTCGGCGGCCACCAGTGGCGAGGTACTGCCGATACCAGGCCCCTTGGGCCCGATCCCGATGCTGTAGTTGACCCGTAGGACGTTGTCCAGCGTGGCGTAGGCGCCGCCGCTCTGGGCGGCGATGTCGGCCGGGGCCAGCCCAGCGATCGCCGTCCCGACAAAGACCGCGATCACTAGTCCGCTGACCGCCCGGAACGACCCCTTCGGGTTGTCGGCGAGGTGGCGGGCGGCCAGCAGGGACGACCCACCCCGGGCGACCTTGGACAGCAGCCGGGAGGCCATCATCGTGAGCCACGACCCGGCCAGTACCAGCCCGACCATGATCAGGATCAGGTCGAGGAAGATCGGCAGCAACGACGGGCTGCTGTGGCCGGGCTGGTTAGCGTGGCTCACCGCGCCCGCCGTCGTGGTGACCACGTAGGCGAACAGGCCGAGGCCGGCCAGCAGTGGGATGACCCGCCAGGCCCTGGGCGGCGGCGGCGTCTGGCGCTGCCGGACCCCGAGCGGTGTGATGCGGACACGGCGGAGCGAGCCGAGCGAGGCGAGGCCCGAGGCGATCGGGACCCCGACGATCATCGCCGTGTAGCCGAGCGGGGTCGGCGTGACGTAGCTCTCGAAGAACCTGGCTCCGGACAGCGAGATGCCTGCGATCAGCGGCCGCAGGGCCAGGAAGACCCCGGCGCCCACCAGCGCCCCCAAGAACGCTCCGACGACGGCCTCAACCGAGGCGATCACGTTGATCTGGTGCGGGGTGGCGCCCACGAGCCGCATCGCCGCGAAGCGTTCCTCCCGGCGGGCGGCGGCCAGGCGGGTGGCGGTGTTGACCAGGATCAGCAGCGGGAACAGCAGCAGGATCGCCCCGACCCCGAACCCCATCCGGTAGAGCTGGGTGGTCCCCTGCTGCTCGGCGGCGGTGGCGACCCGTGTGACGTAGCTGGTGTTGGGCAGCGCCGCCAGCTGGGCCGGCGTCTCGCCGATCACGATCACCAGCTCGGTCGGGCCGGACAGCCCGGCCTGGCCGATCGTGCCCAGCTGCGTGCCCGGGAACCGGTCGCCCAACTGGCTGGCGGGGACGGTCTTGAGCAGGGTGGACAGCGCCGGGGAGGTGTAGAACTGGCCCGGGCCGGGCATCGCCGGGAGTCCGGGGACGGTCGGGGCGCCCGGGCCGTAGGTCGCCACCACGAGCGTCTCGATGAACTGGCCCTTGTACAGGTTCTCGCTGTAGTTCCACAGCTCACCGGTGGCCGGGGCGGTGCTCGGGATCGAACCGCCGGCCGTCGACTCCCAGGACGGGCGGTTCGAGGTGACCTGGTAGGCGTGGTAGCCGGCCATGACCGCCAGGAGGACGGCGACGCCGATAGCCACGGCGAACATCGTGAGGATCAGCCGGGCGCCCGCTTCCCGGCCGCTGCGGAGCGTCAGGCGGATGCCGAGGCGGTACATCAGTTGGTCACCTCCAGGACGTTCCCCATCGTCACCTTGCCGTCCCGGACCATGACTTCGCGCTGCGCGTAGGCCGCCACCCGGGCGTCGTGGGTGACCAGGACCACGGTGATGCCCTCCTGCTGTGCGGTCTCGACCAGGAGGTTCATCGTCTGCTCGCTGGTCAACGAGTCCAACGACCCGGTCGGCTCGTCGGCGAAGATCACCTTCGGGTGGCCCACCAGCGCCCGGGCGATCGCCACCCGCTGCGCCTGGCCGCCGGAGAGCTCCCCGGTTCGCCGCCCCTCCAGCCCCTGGAGGCCGAGCCGACCCAGCCATTCGGTCGCCCGCTCGTAGGCGTCCTTTCGCCTGACCTTGCCGAGCAGCAATGGCAGGGCGACGTTGTCGGCGGCGGTCAGCTCCGGGACCAGCTGGCCGAACTGGAAGACGAAGCCGAAGGCGGTGCGGCGCAGCGCCGTCCGGCGGCCCTCGTCGAGCTGGTCGACGCGCTGGCCCTCGAACCAGATCTCGCCCCGGTCGGGAGCGTAGATCCCGGCCAGGCAGTGCAGCAAGGTGGACTTGCCGGACCCGCTCGGGCCCATGATGGCTACGATCTCGCCCGGCTGGACCGCGAAGTCGGCACCCTGGAGGGCCGGGGTCAGGCCGAAGTTCTTATAGACATTAATGGCTCTAAGGATGTCCTGAGACCCCGTCGCAGCCATAGCGATACTCCTTTCGGGTTAGTTACGCTCGGGTTGTTTACTGGTCCAATTCGTGAACGCGTTCGAGCGGGTTGACCAGTGCGGTCAGCGAAGCCAGGCGGGCGGAGGTGGTCTCGATCCAGCGCAAGTCGGCCTCCAGGTGGTAGAGGCCGTGGTCAGCCAGGAGCGCCTCCACCACCCCACCCTTGCGCTTGAGCTCGGTCAGCTCGCGCATCCGGGCCAGGTGGGCGGCCCGCTGCGTGTCGAGGTAGCCCTGGGCATCCTGATCGAGCATCAGGGACAGCACCACCTTGATGAACAGGACGGTCTGCAGGTGAGGCTCCGGCTTGATCGGCTCGGCGAGCCAGGCCGCCACCTCCCTCCGCCCTTCCTCGGTGATCGAGTAGCGCTTCCGGTCCGGCCCGGACCCGGGCTCGCTCTCGCCCGCGACGATCTTCCCGTCCCTCGCCAGCCGGGCGAGGGTCGAATACACCTGGCCGAACGGCAACGGTTTGCCCTGGCCGAAGTAGGTGTCGTACTCGCGTTTCAGGTCATATCCGTGGCTCGGCTCTCGCTCGAGCAGCCCCAGCAGCGCAAGAGGAACGCTCACACAACGAGAATACACTGCGTGTATACACGAGGTCAATAACTATTTCCTCGGGATATACCCTGACGATCTACAGGCTTCCTTCAGCTGATGCTTCTCTTAATCTCGTATGGTTGATTCCGGAGGTACAGCCCAAGTATCGGAGTCGACCTTCCAGAATATGGGTTGAACGCGGCGCAGTCCGGTGAGAGAATCCGGCGCGGAAGGGTCCAAACTCAAGGGGGGGTTGGGATATGGGCACACGCCAGTTCCGGCGCGGGCGGCTCTTCGCCGTGTTCGCATGCTTATCGCTGATCGGCCCGTTCATCGCCGTTCAGGTCGTGGCCAGCCAGGTTGCGGCTGCCGCGGCGACGGCATCGATTTCGATCGGCATCGACAACACCACTCCATCGCCGTGCGTCTCGGCGCCCGTCGGCACCTTGCCCCCGGTCTGCCACAACTGGACGTACGACGACTACTTCCCGAACGGGGTCACCACGCCGACGATCACCGTCCACTCGGGCGACGTTGTGGCGTTCAACATGAGCACCCGTTCCCCCGACGCGCTCCACACCGTCACCCTGCTGCAGCCCACTGAGACCGTCACCGAGGCGCTGGCTGCCTACCCGCTGGCGGTCCCGGATACCAACCCGGGTGAGCCGGCCGGCCAGCTGGAGCTCAACCCGGCGGTCCTCTCTCCGACCAACCCGGCCTGCGGCTCCTCGGCCGCCACTGCCTGCCCCTACGACGGCAGCGCCCACATCAACTCCGGCGCCCTGTCGCCCGGCGCACCGCCGGTGTACTTCCAGATCAACGCGCCGGCGGGGACGAAGGTCCCGTTCATGTGCCTGATCCACCCGGGCATGGTCGGTCAGCTGACCGTCGTTACCAGCACCGCCACCGCCAGCACGCAGGCCGACCTGGACACCCAGGCGACGGCGCTGTACCAGACCGAGACCGCCGAGGCCTTCGCCCAGGAGTCGGCCCTGACCACCGCCGGGGCGGGCCACACCACGAACCCGAACGGCACGACGGCCTGGAGCGTCTGGGCCGGCGCCAACGGGCTTGCCGCCGGCGGGGCGCCCGACCCGCACGTCCAGCTGCTGGAGATGCTCCCCAGCGCGCTCACGATCAAGCCCGGCGATACCGTGACCTGGACCTCGACGAGCCTGCTCGAGCCGCACACGATCACCTTCCCGCACAGCGAAGCCACGATCGGCAGCGCCTACGACTTCGCGCCGCAGCTGTGCGCCGGGCCAACCGGCCCGACGCCGGCCGCTGGGCCGCCCCCGTTCTTCGGCTGCGCCGGCCCACCCGGGAGCCCGACCGGTTTCGAGGTGCATCTCAACCCCGGGCCATTGGGTCCGACCTCGATCACCACACCCGGAACCCAGGCGACTTCGGGAGTGATCGCGAGCTTCTCGCTCGGCGGCCCGGTGGTGTCGCAGACCTCGTTCACGTTCCCGACCAGCAACGCGATCAGCTACCAGTGCACGGTCCACGACCACATGTACGGCGCCATCTACGTCGCCGGCGCCCCCGGCTACCGGGAACTCGCCGCCGACGGCGGCGTCTTCGCCCAGGGCTCGAGCAGCTTCGAGGGATCGACCGGCAGCCTCAAGCTCAACAAGCCGATCGTGGGCGGCGCCTCG
>DAIQBQ010000086.1:0-10222 GCA_036781065.1 Actinomycetota bacterium | reverse complement strand
GACGACCAGCCCACCGAGAAGGAGACCGACCTCCCCGATGAACCGCCGCCCGCCGCAGCCGATGCCGGTGATCGCCGCCGCCAGCCAGGTCCTCGCCCACACCCCGGGGCTGTGCCGCCACGGGTCCAAGCCCAGCCGCGAGCTGCCGAAGGACCCCCAGGTCAAGGCCGCCTTCCTCGCCGCGCTGCGCACCTTCGACGAGGCGGTCGGCTACGCGCCGCACCAGGCGTACATCGGGCCGCTCAACCCGCGGGACCTTCCGCCCCGGCCGTGGGTCGGGAAAAGCCTGCCCGGCGCCACCCGGTTCACACCGGCCGGGGAGATCATGCCCGAGACCGAGTTCCTGGGCCTGATGGCATCGATGGAGCAGTTCGGTCTGCTGGTGCTCGACCGTGAGGTCGCCTCCCAGGCGGCGAGCGACCTCCAGCAGCATCCGCTGGCCAAGCAGCTCGACCTGGGGCGGCTCGCCGCGGCGGCGGGCGACGCCGAGGCCGCCGCCAATGAGCACGGTTCGATCGCACTCCACGTCGACCGGGATCTGTTCGCCGCCGGCTTCCGCCACGCCGACGACCTCGACGCCTCGCTGGCGGCCCCCGTGATCCTGGAGAACCTGGCGGCCAAGGCGACCGGGACACTGGCAGTCCTCCACCTCCTGGCCGATCACGACATCGACCCGGCGTCGATCGACTACGTGATCTCCTGCTCGGAGGAAGGGGTCGGCGACCGCTACCAGCGGGGCGGGGGCAACATGGGCAAAGCGATCGCCGAGGCGGCGGGGCTGTCGGAGGCCTCCGGGGCCGACGTCAAGAACTTCTGCGCGGCGCCGGTCCCCGCCCTGACGGTTGCCGGGAGCCTGGTGTCGGCGGGGGTGTTCCGCAACATCGTCGTCGTCGGCGGCGGGTCGCTGGCCAAGCTCGGCATGAAGTTCCAGGGACACCTGAAGCACGGCCTGCCGGTGCTGGAGGACGTGCTTGGCGGCTCGGCGGCACTGGTCACCGCGGACGACGGGAAGTCGCCCCGCATGCGCCTCGACGCGGTCGGCCGGCACCGGGTCCGCTCCGGGTCGTCGAACCCGCAGATCATGGAGGCGCTGGCCATGGAGCCGCTCGACCAGCTCGGCCTGAAGACCACCGACATCGACGACTTCGCCACCGAGTTGCACAGCCCGGAGATCACCGAGCCGCAGGGCTCGGGCAACGTCGCCGAGCGCAACTACAAGACCATCGCCGCCCTGGCCGCCCGGCGGGGCGACATCGGCCGGGAGGACATCCCCCGGTTCATGGAGGAGCGGGGCATGCCCGGCTTCGCCCCGACCCAGGGTCACCTGGCCTCGGCCCTGTGTTACCTGCCCCATGCCGTCGACCGGCTGACCAGCGGCCCGGCAAGCCGAGTGCATATGATTGCCAAAGGAAGTCTCTTCCTGGGCCGGATGACCCAGGCCTCCGACGGTATGAGCCTTCTGCTGGAGCGCAACGAAACGTCTTAGCCGCGCAACAACGAGTACGAAGGGGGTGATATCTCCAGTGTTCGACGGCAAGTTGGTCATTGCCCTGGGCGAGCGCGATGGCGTTGCCGCTCCGGCAATTGCTGCCTGCGCGAAGGCCACGGGCAGCGAGGTGGTGTTCGAGGCGACCGAATGCTTCGTTTGAACGGCCTCTGGAGCCATGGACCTGGGGACCCAGGAAGCGATTCTCCGGCTGGCGGATAAGCACGGGAAAGAGAAACTGCTCGTGCTCCTCGGTGCCCCCGATGCGGAGGCGGCCGAGATCTCAGCGGAGACCGTGATCCTCGGCGATCCCACGTACGCAGGTGCATTGGCCGGGACCCAGTTGGGTCTCACCACCTACCACATCCTTGAAGACGAGATCCGGCAGTGGATCCCCGAAGACGTCTTCGACGAGCAGGTCGGCGTGATGGCCGACGTGCTCGACGCCGACGAGATCGCCGCGGCGGTGCGGGGCATGCGCGAGCGGGGGGCACAGAACTGACCACCAGCGCCGATCCGGCAGCAAAACTCAGGGCGGGCCCAGGGCGATGCCGGCGCGGCTGAGAGTGGCAATCCTGCTCGCCGCCCTGCTGATCGCCGGAGCCTGCGGGAAGTCGACCCCGACCGCCACCCTCACCAAGACCACGACCTCGCTGCAACCCAAAGCGGTGAAGATCACCTCGCTCAACGCGGTGTCGAGCACCGTCGGCTCGATGGTGTTCGGGCAAGTGCAGAACCTGAGTCCGGCGCCGATCGGTGGGATCCAACTCACCGTATCGATCACCCAGAAGAACGGCAAGGTGGTGGACGCGCCGTTCCCGGCCTCGACGATGCTCAACGTGCTCCCGCCCCGGGCCAAGTCTCCATTCCAGTTCCCGTTCGACGGGACCGGGGTTGTCACCTCAGTCAGCGCCACGGTCCAAGCCGGCTCGGTAATACCGGTGCCCTACGACCCGTTGACGGTCGGTTCGTCCACGGGCACGATCCTGGGCACCGCCTTCCAGGTCAGCGGGACGGTAACAAACTCCTCAGGAGTACCGATCACCTACCCCAACGTGGTGGCGACCATGTTTGACCACTCCGGTAACGTGGTCGGGGCCGCGTACGACGTTGGCACCAGCGACACGGTCACGCCCGGGGGAACGTCCAACTTCGACATAATCCTGACCGGCGAGGGGCGCCTCGTAGCTCACTACACGGTTGTTGCGGAGGGAAGGGTTGTCGCTCAGAGCCAATGATCCCGGGCCGTCGATCCCCGACGACTTCGGCCAGCAGAAGCGCAGCCTGCTCCCGTACATCATCGCCGCTGCGGTGGTGGCCGCCATCGCCACGGTGGCCTTCCTGGCCGTCACCGGGCGGATCCAGTTGCCGTTCGTCGGCCGGCCGGTGGAAACGCAGGCCGACTCGCTGTGGCACTGGAGCATCACCATCCCGAAGGCCTGGGCGACCAAGACCCGGACACCGAGCGGGGCAAGCACCGGGACCCGGTTTGAGTCCGAAGGGGACAACGTCGGGGTCCGGATCCAAGCCGAGCCGCTGACCGGCGTCGTCACGGCGGCCCAGACCCGGTCGAGCGACTTCACCCAGGTCCTGACCAAGGCCGAGGGCCCGAGCGCCACCGGGCGGCCCGACGCCACGATCCTCGCCGGGCCCAATTTCGGCACGATCAACGGGGTGTCCTACGACCAGTACCTGGTCGACTTCCACGACTACTCGAGCGGCGTGGGGGTCCTGCTCGAGGACACGGATTACTTCATGTTCAACGGGGCCAACCTGGAGATCGTCACCTTCGAAACTGACAAGACGCTGTTCAACCAGGACCTGCCGCAGTTCTTGAAGGCGGTGAAGACCTTCCACAGCAAGTTCCTGAGCGAGGGGGTGCCCGCCAGCCCGACCCCGACCCCGACCGGCGTGACCGCGACCGCGACCAGCTCGCCCCCGGCATCCCCGGTCACGTCGACGGCGACGCCCATACCCGCGGCGTCCTTGCCCACCGGGCCGCCGCTCCCGTAATCCTTAGGTTTCGACGGTTCGGGGTCGCAATCCTGTTTCGGCCTCGAATCCTGTTAAGGATGTGGTTTTTGTTATCCACATTGACTCGGCGAGTCTGAGCGGTATAGCGTAACCGGACCGCGAATTGGGGGGGCGGCTGCTTCAACGTGCATCGCTGCGTCGAGGTGAGGTCGCCCCGTCGCTGCTCCCGAAAGGGACCGGAGTGAAGCTGATACTCGTAGTGGTGCTCGCCTTGGTCGGCTTGTTCCTGATCGTAATCTTCGGGCTGCTGCTGCTGATCGGCCGCAACCTGAGATCGTTGGCAAGCGCCATCGGCCAGGTGAGCCAGCTGGCCGAGCGGGTCGAGGCAGAGGGCACCCCCAGGATCGCCTCCGCCCCGCGACCCAAACCGACGCTGAAGGAAATCTTTGCCGTGCTTCCCAGCTTGCTGAAACGAGCCAACAGCTTGCCCGACTTCGCGCCTCAAGAAAATTCCAGGGAAGGAGAGTAAGCGTGCCGGAATGGATACGGGCGTTTTGGAACCCCCTGTTCCTCGTCGCTGCCGTCATCATCGTGGGGGGAACGCTCGTAGCACTTCGCCAATCGAAGAAGCAGATGCAGCACAAGCTGACGAAGTTTGTCCCCAAGCAGGTGCAGCTGACCGCTGACCAGCCGACGGTCACCTTCGCTGACGTCGCCGGGCTCGACGAGGTGGTCGCGGAGCTGAAGGAGGTCAAGGACTACCTGACCAATCCGGAACGGTTCCAGGCCCTCGGCGCCCAGCTGCCCCGGGGCATGCTGCTCTACGGCCCGCCGGGGAGCGGCAAGACGCTGCTGGCCCGGGCGTTGGCCGGCGAGACCGGTGCCCCGTTCTATTCGGTGTCGGCGTCGGCGTTCGTCGAGGTCTATGTCGGTGTCGGGGCCGCCCGGGTCCGCCAGCTGTTCGAGGAGGCCAAGAAGAACACGCCGTCGATCGTGTTCATCGACGAGCTGGACGCGGTCGGCCGGCGGCGCAGCGCCGACATCGGCGGCGACCGGGAGTTCGACCACACCCTCAACCAGTTGCTGGTCGAGCTGGACGGGTTCGCCATGTCGCAGGGCGTGGTGCTGATCGGGGCCACCAACCGCCCGGAGCTGATCGACCCGGCGCTGATGCGCCCCGGCCGGTTCGACCGGCGGATCCACGTCGACAAGCCCGACGTCAAGGGGCGGGACGCCATCCTCCGGCTGCACGCCGCGAAGCGGCCGTTCTCGGGCAAGGTCGACTGGATGTCGGTCGCTCACCGCACCCCTGGGCTCAACGGGGCGGAGCTGGCGAACATCATCAACGAGGCCGCCTTCCTCTCCGCCCGGCGCAACAAGGAGGTCATCGGCCAGGACGAGGTCGAGGAGGCGGTCGAGCGGGTCGTGACCGGGCCGCGCTCCAACCGGCCGATGACCGACGACCAGAAGCGGCTGATCGCCTACCACGAATCCGGTCACGCGCTGCTGTCGCTGCTGCTGCGGGGTATCCGGCCGGTCGCCCGCATCTCGATCGTGGGACGGATGGGCGGCCTCGGCCGGTCGGAGTGGACCTCGACCGACGACAGCGAGGTGCTGACCCGGCGGGAGCTGACCGCCCAGCTGATGGTGCTGCTCGGGGGGCGAGCGGCGGAGAAGAACACCTTCGGCGAGCCGAGCACCCGGGCCGAGGACGACCTGGAGCAGGCCTGGGACCTGGCCAAGCGGATGGTCAACAAATGGGGCATGAGCGACCGTATCGACGACGACCTGGTGGCACCCGCCGGCGCCAAGGACGAGCCGGAGCAGTCGCCGGAACGGCAGGCCAAGACGCTGATCGTCAAGGCCGAGCAGGCCTCCCGCAGCATCCTGACCGAGAACAAGGAGCGGCTGGCGGCCATCGCCGAGGCGCTGATCATCAAGGAGACCCTGGTGCGCAGCGAGATCGCCCGGGCTGCCGGCCTCGAGAGCCTGCTCCCCGAGGAGGAGCGCCAGGTCGAGCGCGTCGATCTGATCGACGTCGAGGAGGACCTGGCCCCGGTGCGGGAACTGCACTCGGGCTAGGTTGCCGGCACGCCCGGGGGCTCGATTTTCGGCTTGAGGCCGGACGTCTGCACGTAGTGGATCGCCGCCGCGATCACCCCGCCGGCGAACGGGCCGACCAGGTAGAGCCACAGGTGGGTCCAGCTACCGCTCGCCCACTGGACCGCCCCGTAGGTCGCCCCCAGGCCGACGGCGGGGTTGAAGGCGCCACCCGAGATCGGACCTCCGGCGAAGGCGGCCACGACGATGGTGAAGCCGATCGCCAGCCCGTAAAACGAGTTGCCCTCGGTGTCCTTGCTGACCGCGGTGTTGAGCACGACCAGGACGAGAGCGGTCGTGAACAGCGCTTCGACCGACAGCGCCCGCCAGTCCGTCACGTGGGTGCCGGGGGCGATGCCGGGCGTGTGCTGGCTGATCTCCCAGCCGAGGCTGAAGGCGGCGATCGCCCCTACAACCTGGGCCACCCAGTAGCCGATCAGGTCGAGCAGGCTCATCTTGCGCCGGAGGAACACCCCGAGCGAGACGGCCGGGTTGTAGTGCGCCCCGGAAACGTGGCCCCCCATGTAGACCATGACCATCAGGGCGGAGCCGATCGCCAGCGGGGCCAGACTCCCGATCGGCCCCGAAAGGGCGATGACCGAGAGAAATATGAAGGTGCCGACCAGCTCGGTCAGGTACTTGGCCAACCTGTTCATATACCCCCTCCTTCCTGGACCGGGATGCCCACGGTTAAGAAGTTTCCGTCAGAAAGCTCCCGCACGCCACAAGGAGAGCATATGTCTATGTCTGTTTTTGCCCGGATTCCGGGCAAAAATCACACCAAGCAGGCTGTAAGCGCCTTCGCAGGGGAGGGGAATCGGTTCCCCGCCGCCGGAAGGGCCACTCGCTGCTGCCGCCCTCCTGCGTTCGTTTGGGACCCGTGCGCCAGCGTATAGTGCAGCGGCCTTGCCGGACCACCATTTCCGCCCGCTGCAGCGCCGCTGGAGGGCGTTCCTCCCGCCGGTACAGCGCGTGCCGGCCGTGTTGGCCTTGCTGGTGGCGAGCGGGCTGCTCGCCGCCTGCACCAGTGGGGGGCCGACCGCGGCGCCGAGCACCTCCCGTTCCGCACCGCCCCCACCGAGCTCCCCGCTCCCGAACGTGGTCACCGAGCTGAACCAGCTGCCCGAACCGTCCATGCCGGCCGCGGTGCAGGAGGTCGGGTCGGCAGCTACCCCGAACGACCTCTACGTGATCGGCGGCTACAACGCCGCCGGGGCGTCCACGTCGGGCGTCTATGTGTTCAACGGGACCAGTTGGAGCACCGGCCCCCCGTTGCCGGAGGCGGTCAATCACCCGGCTGCGGCGGCCATTGGGACGACGGTGATCGTTGCCGGCGGGTTCACGGCCGCCGGGGCCACCAACCGGGTCTTCGTGCTGCCCTCCGGGGCCAGGAGCTGGGTGGAGGCGGCGCCGATGAAACGCGCCCGGGGGGCGCTGACCCTGTTGACGGTCGCCGGGAAGGTCTACGCCATCGGCGGGCTGGACGGCTCGAGCGAGGTCGCCATCCCCGAGATCTTCAATCCGAACACCGGCGCCTGGACCGACCTGCCCCCGATGCCCAACCCCCGGGACCACGCCGCGGGGTACGTCGACGGCAGCTTCGCCTGCGTCGCCGGGGGCCGGCAGCCGACGACCAGCGTGGCAATCGACTGCCTGGACACGACCACGTCGACGTGGCAGGCCGAAGTGTCGCTCCCGACCGCCACCTCGGGGGCGGCGGCGGGGATCTTCGGCTCGCTGATCGTCGTCGCCGGGGGGGAGCCAGTCCCGGAAACCCACCTGGTGACCGTGGTACAGGAGCTCCACCGGGGCACCTGGGGCAACGAGCCCATGCTCGTGCCCCGCCACGGCACCAGCGATGCCATGTTCGGCGGCCGGTTATGGATGTGCGGCGGGGCGACGGCGCCCGCGATCCACCCGACGCCGGACTGCACGTCGATCGGACTGTAAGGAGCGGTAAACCTTTCGGCCTCCTCGTGCGTCGAAAGAAGGACCCGGGGCCTGACGAATCAAACCGGTCAGCGTGAGCCCGCCGGCGCGGCGGAGGTCCTTCATTTGGCTAGCTAGCTAGCGACCCGGTGTTTTGTGGATCATGGGCCCTCATTATTGAGTGTAGCGATCCACAAAACCGGCTGCACCGCTGCAAGCGCTAGCCCCGCCCGCTCTCGTCGACGTCCCGGCGCATCATGGACACCGCCCAGACAACCATGACCGCGACGAAGAGGCTGCCAAGGTAGAGCGCCGCCCGGTCGGCGTGGAGCGTGTACACCGTGTTGACGAACAGGCCGGGCGGGCCCTCGTGGACCGGGAAGATCTGCGTCTTCCCGGCCACCAATGCCCCGGCGTTCTCGAGGAGCAGCCACCGCAGCCACTGCCAGTGAAACCGGCGGACGACGATCTCGAAGATCACGATGTAGCCGACCGCTCCGGCGAGCACCGCCGAGGTGTGCCGGGCGAGGCCGGCGATGGCCACACCGGTACCGACCAGCAGCGCCACCACGAGCAGGCCGCGCAGTGAGTCATAGATGACGTGATGCCAGACGAGCGCGGTCGTGCCGGCCGTCGTCCCGCGGGTGGCGGCGATCAGCCAGGCGCTGCCGACGGCAACGACCAGCGCCACCACCCCCACGGCGACAAAGCTGCCGATGGCCGACAGCGCCTTGGCTGCCAGGACCCGGATGCGCCGCGGCTCCCAGGTCAGCAGCAGCGGGAACGTGCCGGCGGTCCATTCGGCGCCGATGAAGCCAGCCCCGACCACGAAGCCGATGATCGCTGCCAGCGAGATGGCGGCCCCTACCAGGTTGCCCACGTTCCCGGCGAAGGAGAACCGGGGGTCGGAGTAGAAGTCCTGCGCACTCGGTTGGATCCAGACACAGGGTCCTCCGATCGGGCCCTTGAACTCGCCGGCCGGCTCCGGGGTGACCTGGACGTTGCCGCCGCAGTGCGCCAGCAGTGGCGCAGGCGGATTGGCCTGCTGCGCGGCCAACTGCTGGGCCCGGGCGTGCGCTGCGGCCACGTTCCGGTTGGACCGGACGCCGTTGACAACGGCGACCACGACGAGCGTGGCGAACAGGCCGGCGACCAGCAGCCGGAACAGCCGGCGGCTCCAGAGCCGGCGCAGCTCGACACCGACAAGGGTGCTCATGGTTGCGGCTCCGGCGGCGAGTCCGGACCCCGGCTGGCCCCCGTCTGGACGGGGCTCGGTGCCGGCGCCGGGCCGGGTCCCTCGACCGGCGGCAGGCCGTTGCCGGTCTGGGCAGCCTCGCCGGTGAGCGACAGGAAGACATCTTCGAGGGCGGCCTGGTCCGGCGCGATCTCGTCGGCCCAGATCCCTTTCTCGCCGAGCATACGGTTCACCTCAGCGGAGGGGGCGCCGGTCACCAGGTAGTGGTCCTCCTGGGAGACGACGGTCAGCCCAGCGGCGGTCAGGATCGCCGCTGCGGCCGGCGGGTCGGCCACCCGTACCCGGACCCCGACGGTGGCCCCAGCGACCATGCCGGACTCCAGCACCTCCCGCACCGAGCCGGTGCGCACCGCCTTGCCGTGGGAGACAATCGTCACCGAGGAGCACACCTGCTGGACCTCGTTCAAGAGGTGGGACGAGAGCAGCACGGTCGTGCCGCCCTGGGCCAGCCGGCCCATCAGATTCCGCACCTCGCGCATCCCGCCCGGGTCGAGCCCGTTCGTGGGCTCGTCGAGCAGCAGCAGCCGTGGCTTCTTCAGGAGGGCGCTGGCAATGCCCAGCCGCTGGCGCATCCCGAGCGAGTAGGCCTTGACCAGGTCGTCCTCCCGGCCCTGCAGGCCGACGATCTCGAGGGCCTCGTCAACCCGCTTCTCGTCGAACCCGGCCACCTGGGCCAGGAGCTTGAGGTTGCGGCGCCCACTGAAGGTCGGGAAGAACTTGGGGCTCTCGACCACGGACCCGAGCTGGCTGACGACGCCGGGAAGGCCATGGGGAACCTCGGCGCCGAGCACCCGGACGGTCCCCGCATCGGCGTGGACCAGCCCGGTCAGCACCCGCAGGGTGGTGGTCTTCCCACTGCCGTTGGGGCCGAGGAACCCGTGCACCTGGCCCTCGGGCACGATCAGGTCGAGCCCGTCCAGCGCCATCCGAGAGCGGCGCCGGATGCCGCCCCTGTAGACCTTCCGAAGGCCGTGAACCTCGATCGCGTTGGTCACCGACGAAGTATACACTCGATGTATAGTCGAAGCCACCACCCGGGCCGAACTAACCGTAAGCCCCGAATCTGTGGGCCGCCTGGGAGTTCCCGCGGTGTCCAATTACCGATCCGATTTGGCCTCTTGGCAGCCACCATGAGCGCACGGCGCTAGTCGAGCATTTCTATGTGCATTTCCAGTTGCTATTTCGGATCAACTTTAGACAGAAATTCTTAGGGACATGCGGGACCCGCTCAACCGGCAACGGAGTTGTAAAGGGCAATGGTTTTGGCCGCGGCGGCGTCCCAGCTGAAGTGCTCGATCACCCGCTCGCGACCCGCCCGGCCCATTGCTTCGGCCAACGCCGGGTCGGCCAGCAGGTGGTTGACCGCTGCAGCCAGGTCGGCGGCGAACCGGGCCGGGTCGGCGGGACCCCCGCCCGAGCGCCCGCTGGGCGCGGGCTCGAAGGGCACCAGCAGGCCGGTGACGCCGTCGACGACGACC
>DAIQBQ010000085.1:0-10275 GCA_036781065.1 Actinomycetota bacterium | reverse complement strand
GGGTGCCCGCTGCCGCTGCCGTTGCCGGCCGGGTGCCCGCTGCCGTTGCCGGCCGGGTGCCCGCTGCCGTTGCCGGCCGGGTGCCCGATGCCGTGGCCGGCCGGGTGCCCGATGCCGTTGCCAGCCGGGTGCCCGTTGCCGTTGCCAGCGGGGTGGATGACCGCCTGGAGCACTGAGGCCTCACCGACGGTGTGGTACCCGTTTCCATTCCCGTTCGCCACCGCCACCCCCTTGAAGCTGAACGGGTTGGCCAGGTTCGCCGCTGGCTGCACGACGCTGACCGGCACCGACACCGCCGGGGCCGGCGCTCTGTTGGGTGTTGCGGCCTCGCGGCCAAGCGTCCCGAACAGGCTCGACCAGCTGAGTTTCGGGGCCCCCGTGGTGGCCATCGGCGGGGCAGCGGACGCGGCCGGGGCCGGGGCCCGGCCGGTCGCGGCCAGAGCATGCGCAGGGAACGAAGCCGGAAGCGGGCCCGGGAGGATGCCGGCACGCTCGAGCACCGGCACTGGCACCGGAGCGGGAGCGTGGCGGGCGGCACGGCGGTCGGAGAACCGCCGGGCCCAGCCGACCAGCGGCCGCTCGACCAGGTAGTAGGACAGTGCGCCGGCCACGATCGCCCCGCCGAGCGTGAACTCGAGCAGGTGGAGGAAGTCGGCCGGGGTCCCGTTCAGCGCGAAGTGCAGCCGGTTCATGGCGTAGTACAGGAACAGCAGGTGGAAGAGGTAGATGCCGTAGCTGATCTTGCCCAGCCAGCGGACAACCGGGTTGGCGAACGGCGTGCGGGCCAGCTTGGGCGCCAGGAGCGTCCCCAGGAGCAGGACGCCGAAGGCGAGGGCGACCGGGGTGGTCCAGACCCAGTGGTCCAGGATGCCAGCGACCTTGGTCTGGTCCCGGTGGCCGTAGAAGACCATGCCCCAGATGACGCCGGCGAGCCCGGCGAGCTGCAGCGCCACCCCTGCCACCGGCACCTGCCATCCCTTGCTGCTGCGGAGCTTGACGTAGATCCACGCTCCGGTCATGCCGATGGCGAAGTGGGCCACGTAGCTGGGGAATTGGGTGATCAGGATGACCTTGCCGATCGCCACCGTGGGGGCACCCGCCGTGTGCGACAGCGTGATCCCGCCATGGATCACCTCGTACTTCCACACGATCGACCCGGCCAGGGCGACGGCAAGGCCGATGAACGGCCGCCGGTAGTACCAGAAGGCAACGAACGGGAGCAGGATGTAGAAGACCACCTCGATCGACAGCGTCCAGACCGCCCCGTTGACGCCGAAGCCCTCGGGGTAGCCCATCGCCAGGCCGACGCTGTGCTGGAGGAAGGTCAGGTGCAGCAGCAGGTTCTTCCACACCGGCGGCGAACTGAGCGCCAGCTTCTGGAAGCCGTGGGTGAGGTAGGGGTGCAGCAGCAGGGTGGCAAAGACGGCGAGGTAGAAGGCCGGCAGGATCCGGGTCACCCGGCGCACGGTGTAGGTGGCCCGGCTCCCGAATTTGCCGTTGGCGAGCGCCACCGGCAGGAACAGGACGAACCCGCTCAGGACGAAGAAGAAGTCGACCCCCATGTAGCCGGACCGGAGGAACGTGCGCCAGCCGCCCAGCCGGGGCAGCCCGGAGGCGTAGACGGTATGGAACAGGACGACCAGGATGGCCGCCAGGCCGCGCAGCCCGTCGGCCGCCGGCAAGCGGACCTTTTCCGGGCGGGATGCCGGCTCGGTGGAAGAGCCGGCGGCGGGAGCCGGCGGGGCGGGTGCCGGGGCCGGCCGCGGGGGCTGGGGCGCCAGGCTCCTGGGGCTGAACAAGGTGACCAGGTCCCGGCCTGCGGCGACCACCGTGACCGTCGGCTTGCCGGAGCGGGGCTGCGAGCGCGGGCTTGACAGCTGCCTCCGGCGCTCCATCACCGTGGCGATGAGCACCAGATCGACGACAACGGTGAGTATCGCCCCCTCGCGCAGCAGCAGGGTCGCCCCGGTGTGCGAGACCAGCCCGGAGGAAGCTTGGAGCGGTGCGGCGATCACCTGTCCACCCGGTCGGCTAGGCGCGGGGGTAAGCGAGCCGGCAAGCGCCGCTCGAGAGGGGATTCCCGGAGATAGACATCACTACACCTTCGGTTGGCGCCAGGGGTCACTTGAACCGGCAGTCGAAACCGTCGGCCACGAGGGTACATGGAAACACCCGCCGCGGAGAAATTGCCGGGTTCCTCAGCGGCATCGTCGCGGGACGGCCTGTGTGTCACTTTCCTACACATCGGAAGGATCGTCACCGGTCACGCGGGCACGTTCGGCCGCCGCTCGAGCGACGATCTCGCCCATCACGTCCTCCCACGCCGCGCCCGGGGCAACGGCCCAGGGCACCCGCGGCGGGGGCGGAGCGACCTCCGGCCCCCGGCCTGGGGCGGGCTGGGCCGGCCTCCCCGGCACCCGGGAACGGCCGGGCGACGTGCGGACGACCACCCGGGATGCCGGGAAACCCAGGACCTTGACCGCGTGGTTGGCGACCAGGTCGTCCGAGACGTAGATCGTGCCGATCGCCGGCCAGACGAAGCGGCCGGAGAGACCTCCCCCGCCGCCCGGGACGTCGCTCAGGTCCCCCAGGTCGGCGCTGGTCGACCGCCAGGCCCGGAGCGCCAGCCCCATCGCCGCCCCCTCCAGCACCCGGCGGAGCTTGGGCAGCGCCGGCCGGAACAGGATGTGCCGGCTGACGACGAGGTGGAGGGAGTCGTGGCGCCGGGAGCGGCGGGCCAGCTGCCAGGCCCCGGCCAGGCCGGCGAGCGGTCCGTGCAGGGCGGCGGCGCTGGGCAGCGGTGAGATCACCTCCACCTCGTCCCCGCTGGCCACGAGCGCCTCCACATGGCGGAGCGCCACGGTGGCCGCCTCGTCCGGTGCCGGGGGGTAGGGGGCGGCGACCAGGACCCTCACCGGAGCGCCTCCAGGCTGGCCTCCATGCGGCCGAGCACCTCGCTCCACGGGTACTGCTCCAGGACGTACCGCCGGCCGCGGGCGGCCAGCTCCCGGGCGATCTCCGGCCGCTCGGCGACCAGCAGCAGGCACTGGGCCAGCTCGAAGTCGTCCTGGTAGACCAGCCCCCCCTTGGACCGCTCGCAGTGCCAGCGGACGACCTCCCCGGACCCGGTGGCGATCACCGGCGTACCGGCCAGCCATGCCTCCATCACGGTGCGGGAGAAGCTCTCGTTGGCGCTCGGCTGGAGGTAGGCAGCCGCTGCCGCGAAGGCGCTGTTGCGCTCGGCCTCGGGGACGAAGCCGAGATCCCGGACCCGGGCGGCAATCGACGGCGGGATGATCGGCTCACCGGCGCCGATGGCGACCAGATCGAGGTCGAGCCCGTATGCCTCGACCGCCAGCTCGAAGCCCGCCATCAGCCGGTCCCAGCCCTTCTCCGGTTCCCGCCGCCCGGCGTACAGGACGAACGGTCGGGTGAGCCGGTGGCGGTGGCGGAAGCCTTCCGGGTCGTAGCGCTCGGGGACACCGACACCGGCCCCGGTCACCGCATGCGCGGGCAGCGTCGCCAGCCGGTGGGCCAGTTGGTGCTCCGGCTCGGAAAGGAACCACAGGGCAGCCGGCTTGGCGAGGGTCGACCGGAACAGGTCGAGGTAGGCGTACGACTCGTCGTGGGCGCAGGGCATCAGGATGGTCCGCTCCGGGGCGATGTCGGCGCAGGCCACCGTCACCCAGGACAGGTAGGGCGAAAGGATGATCGCCCGGTAACGGCAGGCGTGCTCGGTCAGGTAGCGGAACAGCGCCGGGACCCGGAGCGTGGCGTTGATCCAGCGGCACTGGTCGTCGTAGGACAGCGGGAGGCCGAGCAGGATTCGCCGGCCCAGCGCGTCTCTCTGCTCCACCGCCGGGGGCACCGCCGGGAACCGGCGCAGGGTTACCCCGGCCACCCGGCTGGTCCCGGCCGGGTAGACGTTCTTCCAGGTGAAGTGGTCCCGGGCGCAGGTCGTCAGGATCTCCACCTCCCAGCCGCGGGCGGCGAGCCCCTCCGCCGCCTCACGCATCACCGCCTCGGAGCCGCCGACGACCTCGTCGCCGAAGCGGGGCGGGACGAAGGCGATCGGTCCCCGGGCGGGCGGCTCCGCCGGCTCAGCCATGGGGACGGGCAGCCGACTCGAGCGCGGCCCGCACAGCGGTGGCGTAGCGCTCCCGGCTCCGGGTGAGCGACAGCTCGGCAACCCGAGCCGCCCCGGCCGCCACCAACCGGGAGCGGAGGTCGCCTTCCAGCACCCGCTTGACCGCCACAGCCACCGCGACCGGATCCTTGGTGTCGAGCAGCACCCCGCCGTTGCCGACGGTCTCGGGCACTGCGGCGGCGGCGTACGCCACGACCGGGATGCCGAAGTGCATGGCTTCCAGCAGCGGGACGCCGAAGCCTTCGTGCTCGGACATCGACACGAAGACATCGGCGCTGCGGTAGTACGCCAGCAGTGCGGCGTCGGGGATGGTGTCGGTGAACTCGACCGAGGCGCGCAGCTCCAGCTCCCGGGTCAGCGACTCGAGCGCGTCCCAGTACGACTCGGCGGTTGCCCCCCCGACCAGGGCGAGCCGGGCCTGCGGGTCAAACAGCGCCCGGTAGGCGGCAAAGGCACCGATCAGGTCGTGGTGGCACTTGTTGGGGGCGACCCGCCCCACGTAGAGCCAGCTCGCTCCACCCCCGGCTTTGGCCCGCTCCAGGCGGGCGAGCGTCCGCCGGTCGGTCTGCCGCTGGAACCGGGCGATGTCGACGATCACCGGAGCGACCGCCGGCTTCGGGTACCCGAGGTCGCTCAGCTCGGCGGCGCTGAAGCCGGAGTGGGCGATCGCGGCATCGCACCGGGCAGCCAGGTCGGCAAGCTGGGTGCGGGCCAGCCGCATGTTGTCCGAGGCCCCGGGCGACCACCGCTCGAAGAACGCCGGCTCGGTGATGTTGTGGTAGTCGACCAGCAACGGCCCTTTCCAGCCGAGCAGGCGGTCGAAGTTCCGGCAGCCCGTTGAGGCGTGGTAGAGCAGTGCGACCGAGCGGTCGAGGGCTTCGGTGACCAGCGCGTCCACCGGTTTGCCGGCGGACCGGACCTCGGGATGGAGGTCCTCGGAGTAGATCTCCGAGCGCCACCCGAAGGACCGCAGCAACCGCTGGATCTCGAGGGTGTGCGAGCCGATCGCGTCCCGGTCGGAGAAGGAGGGGAGGAACTGGTGGACGGTCCGGGGCGGCTCGCTCATGCGCCGGCGGGAGGGTCGTCCTGCTCCGGCGCCGGGCTGTCCACGCTCTGTTGCCGTTTCTCCAGGTCGGCGACCCGGCGGGCGAGGTCGGCAACGCTGGCGTCGGTCGACCGGCTCAGCGACCCCAGCTGCTCCTCCACTCCCTCCACCCGGTCCGCCAAGGCAGTACCCAGGTGGACCAGGGCCTGGCCGAGGTCGCCCACCTGGTTGGCCAGGTAGCTCACGTAGAAGGCGGTAAGCCGCTTGATCGCGATCTTGGCTGCCTTGGCCCCCCGCCGGCGGGTGCGCAGCGGGACGTCGACGTCCACCCGTGACTGCTGGTTGACCAGGGCGAGCGCCTGCGGGACGTCGAGCGGGAACGGCGGCAACGGGTCGAGCCGCCGCACCGCAGCCCGGACCCGGGTGATGTAGGCGGACGGGTAGGCGGCACCCGCCTCGAGCTCGGCCACGGCCGCGCCAAGGTCGCCGATCGTCTCCCCGTTCTCTCCGGTCATCGCCCGTTGTTGTATCAGGTGGTGGCGCGACCGCGCCGGAAGGCGCTCAGCTGGCCCTGGTGACGGCTCGCTCGGTCAGCAGCTCCTCGTACGCGGCCACCGCCTTCCCGGCGACCTCCCCCCAACCCGGTGCCGGGAGCGCCGCGGCGGCAGCCAGGGCGGCCTGGGTGGCCGGGTCGGTCAAGGCGGCGGCGATCGCTGCGGCGATGGCGGCCGGGTCTGCCGGGTCGAAGGCGCCGGCGGGATCGACGATCTCGGCGGTCGCCGAGGTGTTGGACCCGACAACCGGTGCGCCGCAGGCCATCGCCTCGGCGACCGGGAGCCCGAAGCCCTCGTAGAACGATGGGAACACGAACAGATCGGTCGCCTGGTACAGGGCGATCAGCGTGGCGTCGTCGACATAGCCGGTGAACCGGACCCGGGAGGCAACCCCGAGCCGGCTGGCCTGGGCGCTCAGCTGCGCCCGGTACCCGCTCGTCAGGTTGCAGGCGACCACCAGCTGGTGGTCCCGGCGCAGCTCCGGGGCGATCCGGGCGTAGCCCGCCAGCAGTCCGGACAGGTTCTTGCGCTCGTCCTCGCCCCCGACCGAGAGCAGGAACCCGGGCTCCAGCCCGGCGACGGCTGCCCGGGCCCGCTCCAGCGCCTCCTGCCTGGAGCCGGGGGGGACGAAGCGGCACGAGATGCCGGCCCCGATGTTGACCACTCGCCGGGGGTCGAGGCCGAGGCGGTCGACGGCGTCCTGCCGGGTGGCCTCGGAGATCGCCAGCACTCGGTCGGCCGCCCGGAGCAGGAGCTGGCGGGTGCGGTAGCGGCGCCGCAGGCCGACCGCGGCCAGGTACCGGGCGGCGTACAGCTCGGGGATCAGGTCGTAGAGGGTGACCACGAGGGCCGCCCGGCGCACCGCCGCCGGCCAGACCCCGTCGACGGTCTCATCGGGCTCGAACGGCGACAGGACGTGGTAGATGCGGGCCGCCGCCCGGGCCCCCCCGGTCGGGTCGACCTTGCCGGTGGCCGCCAGCGCCTCGGCCGCCGCCGGGAGCGGCAGCCTCGGGTTGAACACCACCGCCCCGATCAGGTCAGGCCGGGTGGCGGTGACGGCGGCAGTGAATTCGTAGGCCCACCGGCCGATCCCCCGCTCACCGTGGTGGCGGCTCTGGGCGGCCTGGAGGTCCAAGACGACCGGCCCGCTCAGGGGACGACCAGGGAGGTGAGCCCGATCAGGACGAAGAGCATCGCCATCAGACTGGCAGAAATGGCGACGACGATGGCGAACCCGGAGCGGCGGACCGACCAGGCGAACCCAGCCAGCAGCGGGAAGGCGAGCAGGACGACGACCGGCAGCGAGGCGAAGGTGTTCAGCCACAGGCCGGCGGCGATGAACGGAACGACGAAGGCCCACACCAGGCCCTTCGGCCGCAAGTAGACCAGGGCGCCGACTCCCGCCACGATCACCAGCAGGGTGGCCAGGCTGGCCAGCAGGTTGAGGTTCGCGGTCGGGTGGCGGGAGAAGGCAGAAAGCAGCTGCCTCGCCGCCTTCGGCTGGGTGCCGATCCCGGAGTAGGTGACGCCGCGGACCTGGGCGAGGATCGCCGCAAAGAACTTGCCGGTCCGGGCCTTGAGGTAGCCGAAGAACCCGAAGACGCCGAGCGGGGCCAGCACGGGAGCCAGCAGCGCGTCCCACTGGCGTTGGCTCCGGATGCTGGCGACCGCCGCCCACAGGCAGGGGACGACCAGGAGCAGGCCGTAGGGGCTGGTCACCCCGGCGAGGAGGGCAGCCAGGCCCGCCGTGAGCCACTGGTCGTCGAGCAGGGCGAGCAGGCAGACCGCCGCCAGCAGCAGGAGCAGCCCGTCGGGGTTGGCCATCGAGAGCACGAACGACCAGGGGAAGAACGAAACCAGGATGACCGACCGGGTGGCAGTCGAGGGGGAACCAGTCAGCCGGTCGATCACCAGCCAGATCACGACCATCGCCACGGCCGAGCAGGCGAGCGAGATGACGATCGCCGAGCGCTCGATGGACATCCCGGCCAGCCGGTGGAGCAGGCGGATCATCATCGGGTACAGCGGGGAGTAGGCCAGCCGGCTCCCGCCGGGGGTGTGCACCAGGGTCCTGGGGTAGCCCCGCTCGGCAACCGCCAGGTACCGCCCGGCGGTCCCGGCAGCCAGGAAGCGCCCGGCCTTGCCGCTCCCCGGGAGGCGCTCGGCGAGGAACAAGACAACGGCCAGGACGGCCCGGGAGGCCACAAAGACAACGAGCGGGACCCCGATGCCGGCCAGCCGTTGGCTGAGCGACCGCTGCCGGCGCTCCATCCCCGGGCCGGGGGCGGGCGAGGCGGACCAGTCGTCGGGGGCGGCCGGGCGGTCGACAACCGGGACCGGGAGCGGGGCGACGGCGTGCGCCGCGGCGCTTGCCGGGCCGGGGGCCGGCGAGGCCGGGATCGGCAGTTGGCCGGGGGCCGCCGGACGGTCGGCAACCGGGACCGGGAGCGGGGCGACGGCGTGCGCCGCGCTTGCGCTGGACCCGTTGCTGCGCCGGGCGTTGCTCGCCGCGCCGTTGCTCGCCGCGCCATTGCCGGAACCGTTGGCTATGGGCAGCGGGAATACCGCGGCTACGGGCAGCGGGAATACCGCCTTCGGCCAGAGCAGGCGGCCTGGCCGCTGGCCGGCTCCCCCGTCCCCGTCTACCCGCCGCAGCGACGACGTGGGCCGGGCGCCAGGCGGCCGGCACCCGTTTCCCGGCGGCTCGGCCCCACCCCTGGGGACAGACGGGTC
Source organism: Actinomycetota bacterium (assembly GCA_036781065.1). Taxonomy (GTDB): domain Bacteria; phylum Actinomycetota; class CADDZG01; order JAHWKV01; family JAOPZY01; genus DAIQBQ01. Next base: position 1,796 of record DAIQBQ010000085.1, on the reverse strand, counting down.
CCCATAGCTCTCGCTCACCAACGATCCCCCCCGATCGCCGCAGCTGCGTGCTCTCGCACGTGGCGTCAATGGTCGCGCCGGTCGATGGCCCCGGTAGGGGGGCCCGCCGCTGCCGTCGCTCAAGATCAACCTGCCGGACGGCAGCCGATCCGGACGCCGAGTGGCTGGCTGTGGTTTAGCTACGCGACCGCCGGCGCACTGGGAGCCGGGCGGGAGCGGTTGCGCCCGGGCACACCATCGTGTCCAAGCTGCCTATCCCCGTAGGGAGCGGGTCAGCCGGTGCCCGGACAACCGTCGGGAGCCGCTACGGCGTTCTCTGCGTGAAGACGGATGATTACTATGCTTCTTCACGCAAGGAAGCCTCGGCATGCCACTCGGCATCGAAAGGCTCGCTGTTCTCGGTGCGGGTACTGGTAATCCTCACCGCCTTTTCCACAACCAGAACCGTTGCCGGGCGCCATCGACGCACAGCTGCGCCGCCGGAGCACGGGCCGCACCATCCGGCGACCAGCCCTTCAACGCGGCGAACCCTTTCGAATAATTAATCCGGCGGTGCCCACCCCGCCACGGCCAGGATCCGCTGGAACAGCTCCTCGGCGATCGCCCGGAACGAGCGGGAGGCGGCGAACTTCCGGGCCGCCCGGGACAGCGCCGAGCGGCGGTCTGGGTCGTCGAGCAGGGCGCTGATCGCCTGGGCCACGTCGCCCGGTGCGGGACGAGCCGGTAGGTCGATCACCGTGCCCGGCGGAAGGCTGCTCGCCGAGCCCAGGCCGGCAACGATCGTAGGCACCCCTGCCGCCAGCGCCTCGGCGACTGCCCCCGAGAACTCCCCGTTGCTGGCCCGGCGCAGCTGCACGGCGATGGTCGCCCGGGCCAGCCACCCGTCCCAGCCCGCGTCGCTCACCGCCCCGGTGACGGTCACCTTGTCGGCGATGCCTGCGGCCTTAGCCTTGTCCTCGGCGGTCGACCGATCGGCCTCCGAGGCCTGCCCTACCAGCACCAGGCGGGCGGCCGGGTGGCTGAGGCCGAGCAGGGCGGCCGCATCGATCAGTGTGCCGAGGTCCTTGGCGGCGTTGACCGCGCCGAAGGAGACGACGGTGGCCTCGTCGACGCCCTCGGGATCACGCTCCGGCAGCTCACGGCAGGCGTGGACCAGCACTCCTATCCCGGCCCCCGCCTCACCCTCCGGCCGGGCCAGCTCGGCGGCATGGGTGGAGGTCGTCAGGAACGCCCGCGAGGAGGCGATCAGCTCCCGGGCCATCGCCACCGGAGCGGTGACGAAGCGAGTGGGGTCCACCAGGAGCGGGTCGGGCAGCGCCGCGATGGCGGCGGCCTGCTCCGGATACCAGCGGGCGGCGAGGCCGGCGAAGCTGCCCGGCCCAGCAGCGTCGATGACTCCGTGGTGGGCGGCGAAGGCGTACAGCTGCGCCAGCGACAGGTCGTGGGCCAGCACGATGCCGGGCTCGGCCCGGGCGGCGGCCAGCGCCCCGGTGTGGAACTCGGAGTTACCGATGGCATAGACCATGACGTCGTAGCCGCCCCGGGCGGCCGCCACCCGTACGCGTTGCTCGACCGGGTACAGCGCCGTGCCGTAGGGGGCCTTCGGTGGCGGGTTGATCGCCGCCGTGCCGCCTTCCAGGGCATCGATGAAGACGTCGAGCTCGACGCGGGGGTTGCGGCTCCCGGCGCAGCGCCGGCCCAGGGCGTCCAGCAGCCGGGCGGTGTACACGGCGACCCCGGTCGGCTGCGGCGGCAGCGGCGTGATCATCGCCGATCCGTGTGCCACGTGTCGGGGC
>DAIQBQ010000084.1:4490-10327 GCA_036781065.1 Actinomycetota bacterium | reverse complement strand
GAGGATGTTCGTCGCCTCGGAGAGGAATCCGGCCGGGGTCGGGAACAGGTCTTCGATCTCGTCGGCGAGCTGGGTGGCCTTGGCCGGGTCCAGGCTGACCAGAGCGGTCAAGGGGAGGAAGAAGAACAGCGCGAGGCTGGCCAGGGCGTAGCGGTCGATGTCGAAGCCCTCTGCGCCGCGGGCTCCAAACCCGGGGGCGCCAAGCGCCGGCCGCCGCCGCTCGGAGGCCTCCGCGGCGACCTCGAAGTCGATGAGCGCTACGGAGCCGTCGGACCGGACAAGAATGTTGTAGGGGTGCAGGTCCCCGATGACCACGCCCCGGCGATGCACAGAGCTCACCGCCTCCTCCACCTGCCGGTACATCGAAACTGCCCAGTCCGTATAGGCGGCAACCTCGGCGGCGCCAGCCTCAGGGAGGATGAGCGGGTACCGAGCCACGATAAGGCGCCGGAGCGGTTTTGCTTCGATGCGGTCAATAGCCAGAAAGTGGTGCTCGCCGACCTGGAAGAAACCGCGCACCGCCGGGACGCAGGCAAGACCGGCCAGCTTCCCCAAGATGTCTCGCTCCCGGACCAGCCGGGCGACGGCATCGGCCCCGTCGAAGGTGAGCCCGGCATGGGGCCGGGCCTCCTTGATGACCAGGGGCCGCCCGGTGTCCCGCTCCACCCCGGCGTAGACGCCGCCGGCGTTGGAGAAGTGCAGGGCCGCGGTGATGTGGAAGGGGAACTCGTCGACCGTGGCCCCATTTCGGGCGGCGAGGTGGGGCTCGAGGAAGGGCGGAAGAGTAACCCAGGCCGGCGGCTGAAAGGTAGGGGTGCGGCGGTCCGGGACGAGGGCTCCGCCGCTGTCTTCGATGGCCAGCACCTGCTCGCCACCTGGCCCGACGCACCAGCGCTCGGCAAAACCGCCGTAGCGGACGAACAGCGGACCGGCCCCCAGGCGCAGGTCGCTCAGGATGTACGGGCCTTCCTGGCCGGCAAGGGCCTCGCCAAGCTCCCGGCACACCGCGTCGAGCTGGGCCTCATTCGCCGGGTAGATCGTGACAAACTTGCCGCTGGCAGCCCGGCTGGCGTTCTTGGCATTGCGAAGCAGCAGCAACGGTTGGTTGCGGATGAACTTGAAGGGGATCCGCCGGGGCACGCAGTACTCCCAGACGGCGCTCAGGATGGCGTCGGCGTTGGAAAGGCAGGCCGAGACGTGAACCTTCCAGCCCTGCTTGGGAAGCTCCACCCCGACAGGCTGGAGCGCGCGCCAGTCCTCGAAGTCGTGGCGAGCCCAGCCTCCCGGGACCGATTTGGCCGCTGTGAACTCTTTATTGTCCCAGGACGCGCGCAGAGGAGAGTCGTAGAAAATAGGATCCACGAGGCAATACACCTCGTAGTCTCGGTCCATCGTCCCCCCCGATACGTAGACCGTTTGTGAGTACCCCAATATTCAATTCCCAAACCGTACTCGCATGTAGGACCACCCGGTCCGTCCGGAGGGGGCCGACCGGCAGTTGCAATATGCGAGGTGTCCCGAATCAAATTCTTTGGTTAACCCGACCATAGCATAGGTTATTGGCAGAGCGCTCGGTTCGTACGTTTCGGGAGGACCTAGCGCATGCTTGGTTGCCGACGCAGATTGTGGAGTTTTTTCGCCGAAAAGCCGGAGGCCGGAAAAGACTCCACAATCTTGGTGTGCCCGTTCGGCGCGGTAACCGGCGGTCCAGCACCATCTGGCTGGTGCTCATGGTCCTCGCCGCCAGCGCCTGCACTGCCGGCCCCGGTCCAGAGTCGACCGGTCACCCGACGGCCAGCAGTGCGGCCCCACCGCCCGGCGCCTCCCCCGCCCCATCGCCATCGTCTCCCGCGCCGAGCGCCGCGCCGGCACCGACCGCGACGACGGTGAGCGCCACGCTCCTGCCCACTGTGATGCCGGCAGCCCGCTACCGGACGTTGGGAGCCGCGGTCGGCGGTGACCTCTACCTGCTCGGGGGCCTGGACCCCGGCGGGGTCTCCTCGGCTGACATCTTCCGGATCGACCCGGCCTCGGGCGCGGTGGCCGTCGCCGGGCACCTGGCGACACCCACCCACGGGGGCGCGGCGGTAACGGTCGGCAACCAGGTGCTCGTCTTCGGGGGAGCCGACGTCTCGCCCAATGACCTCGTCCAGTCGTTCGACCCGGCGACCGGCGCCACGAGCGTCATCGGGCATATGCCGAGCGCCCGGGCCGACCTGGTCGGCGTCCTGGTGGGAGGCCAGGTTGTCCTCCTCGGTGGGTTCAACGGCTCGACGTTTGTCACCGACGTGTGGACCACGGCCGACGGAACGACGTTCTCCGTCCTGGGCCAGGTCGCCCAGCCCGAGCGCTACCCGGCTGTCGCCGTGGTTGGGACCACCATCTACTTGTTCGGGGGACTGGTCGCGGGCGGGGAGTACAACGGCACGGAGAGCACGGCTGTCCAGAGCTTCGACGTGGCGACTGGCCGGGGGGCGGTGATCGGCCACCTGCCGGAGCCGCTGGCGCATGCCAGGGCGGCGACCGTCGGCGGGCAGGTGCTGGTGTTCGGGGGCTGGACCTCGGCGGGCGCGTCGGCGGCGGTTTGGCGCTTCGACCCCGCCACCGGGGCCGTGACTCCGGTGGGGACCCTGCCGGAGGCGGTGGCCGACGAAGCGATCGGCGTCGTGGGCGGCACCGTTTATTTTGCCAGCGGCCTGGGCGCCGCAGAGCGCCCGCTGACGGCGATCGGGTCGTTGCGCCTCGGCCCCTGAGCCAGCGCACTTTTTTCGCTGGCGACAGCCTCAAGCGATAGCGCGGCACAGCGCCACCGGACCATCCGGATCGGGAAATGGGGTAAGCGAAATAGCCCCATCGGGCCATCCAGGCAACCCCGGCTCGGTCCGATATTACCTTTAGGTCGAAACAACGGACTTCCACCGCCAACTATGGGCGACCTCGGCGGGCAGGAGTCGGCGACCGGACTCACCGTGCAGGTGTAGCCGGGGGAGTTCGCCATCCGAGGGCCGGACCGGTGGGAGTCGCCATCGGTCCGGCCCTCGGCGCGTCTGCGGTCACGGACCCCCCACCCCGGGCTGGGTGACGAACCCGGGTTGCACGTGCCGAGGCTTTGTCGTGGTGCGTGCGAAGTGAGAGAGTGACGTCATGCACCGCAAGGTGGCTGTTGGCTTCCTGGGGATCGTGGCGATGCTCGCCGGCTGTGCCAAGACGACCACCAGCCCGCCGCCGGGCGCGACCTCAAGCCATGCTCCGGCCAGCACCTCGCCCGCGCGCTCCGCCTCGCCAAGCCCCAGCTCAACCGCGGCCACCGTGACGGTCGTGGTGCATACCGGCAGCGCCACCGTGGCCGGCGCCGCGCAGACGGTGCTCACCAGCGTCACCGGCCTCACCCTTTACCTCCACACCACGGACACCCCGGCAGCGGTCTGCTCGGGAACCTGCGCGCTGTCCTGGCCGCCATTGCTGCTGGCGTCGGGCATGCCGGCCAGCTCGGTGGCCCTCCCCGGCGCGCTGGGCGTGGAAAGCGACGTGAATGGCAGGCAGGTGACCTACAACGGCCACCCGCTCTACGGATGGAAGAACGATACGAGTCCTGGGCAGGCCACCGGTCAGGGGATCAACAACTTCTTCGCGGTAACCGTGACCGTGGCGGGACCCTGAACGCCAAGCCGTTGGGTGGGACCCGGGACCCGTCCAGCGGGCAACCACACTCGCGAGGAGTGGACCATGAGTGAAACGAGGGCGCGCATCAGCGGCATCGGCACCGTCGGCGTGCCCACAGGCGACCAGGACCGGGCGCTGGCGTTCTACCAGGGCACGCTGGGCTTCGAGAAGACCCGGGACATGCCGTTCGGGCCCGGCCTGCGCTGGATCGAGGTGGCGGCGCCCGGGGCGCAGGTCACCATCGCCCTGCAGCCCACACCACCGGGCAACCCGGTGGGGGTCGACACCGGAATCCGGCTGCTGACGCCCGATACCGAAGCAATGCACGCCGAGCTGGAAGCTGCCGGGGCCAGCGTCGACCCGGTGCTGAACTTCGGCGCCGGAGTGCCGCCGATGTTCAGCTTCCGCGACTCGGAGGGCAACACACTCTACGTCGTGCAGAGCTAGCCGCTCTCGGTGTCGCCTCATGTTCGGGATGCGCCTTGAGCCCGGCTCGGCACGGCCGTCCGGGTAAGTAGGGTCGATTGCATGGCTTGGCAGAGATAGCCGAGTTAGTTTTTTCCCCCTGGTGGGCAAACCTTTCACATACCTCTGCTCTTCGCCCGCACCTGGCGCACGAGAGTGCCCCCCGGAGGAGGCCTGCCCCGATGACCGCGCGATGAAAGGTCGCTACCGGACAGCGCTCCGCGCCGCCCTGGCCGGCGAGGTCAAGGCCTACGGGTTCGCCCTCGTCATGTGGAGCGGTGGGACGCTGACCAGTGCCGCCAAGGGGACGGTAAAGCCGATCGACGCCGTCGCCTACGTATGCGGGGCGCTGGCGGCGATGGTGGTGGTGATCCTCGCCACCTTCGGCGGCCCGGGTGCCACCTGGGAGACCCGACCGATGCCCCGCTACGCCTTCGGGGCGCTGCACATCGGTTCGGTGCTGATCGCCATGCTGGTCGCCTGGGCAGCGGGCCAGTTCGCCCGCCCCGCGGCGATCGCCTTCCTGGCCGCCGGGTTCGCCGGCATCCTTACCTACCAACTGCTGCTCGGGGCGGAGATCGCCTTCTCGATCGCCGAGGACCGGTCCCACCGGCCCAACGCCTGACCGGGGCCAGCGGAAGCGTCACCCGTGGACGTAGACCTTCTCGCCAACGGGGTCCAGGTTATCGGTCCAGATGAAGTCCATCGCCTCGATGCTCACCCGCACGCAGCCGTGCGATACGGGGGTCGGCGGGACAACCGTGTCTCCGTGGAGGGCGTAGCCACCGACGAAGAAGCGAGGCCGCCACATCAGCCCCAGCGGGCTGGTGTGCCAGCCGTCGATCCCGTACTGGGTGTTGAACGTCCCGTCCGGGGTGACCGCCACCGACGTCACACCGTCTGACCGGTACCGGTAGCCACCACCGGTCGAGGTGTTGAACACCCAGGCGGTGTAGCCGTTCTGGACGATGAACAGCAGGTCGGGCCCGGTATTGACCTCGATCGCGTTGCCGGTCCTCACCGACGCCTGGGGCCGGGCAGCGGTGGCAAGTTGGGCGAACTCGCTGGCATCCAGCGTCCCGGACAGCGGCTGGTTCTCGTACTTCTGGAAGGCCCAGATCGCCTGCTCGGTGGCATCGTTCATCGTCCCGGTCGGCCCGCCGTCCCAGTAGCCCAGGTCCTGCAGGCGCTGCTGGAGCGCGGCCAGCCCGGGTCCGGGCGACATCGAAAAGTCGTTGGCCCCCTCGCCCTCCAGCAGCCAGTAGCTGTCGGCGCCGGTCGTGGCGATCGCCACGACCGGGGGTGAGTCGGGCACGCCCGAAGCGGCGTTGCCGAGGTTCGGGGCACCGAACGGGTAGATGGAGCCGTCGCGGCCAGCGAGCCAGTAGCCGGGGCCGGCCGTGGCGATGCCGGCGATGGGGGCCGGCAGCAACTGCCCGCCTTCCGAGCCCATGTAGGCGGCGTCGCCGAAGTTGAAGACGCCGCCGTCCGCCCCGACGAGCCAGTAGCCGTTCCCGTCGGGGGTCGAGGCGATGCCGACGATGGGGGCGTTCAAGGGCCTGCCCCCCATAGACCCGAAGAAGCCGGCGTTGCCGAAGTTGAAGATCCCGCCGTCGGCGGCGACCTCCCAGTAGCCCCCGCCGGTGGGATCGGCGGCGATGCCGACGATGGGGGCGTTCAAGGGCCTGCCCCCCATAGACCCGAAGAAG
>DAIQBQ010000084.1:0-4390 GCA_036781065.1 Actinomycetota bacterium | reverse complement strand
TCCCAGTAGCCCCCGCCGGTGGGATCGGCGGCGATGCCGACGATGGGGGCGTTCAGCGGGGTGCCCGCCATCGACCCCAGGTACGGGGCCTGGCCGTACGCGAAGACCCCACCGTCAGCCGACGCCAGCCAGTACCCACCCCCACTGCTGCTGGAGGCCATCCCGACCAGGGGCTCGTAGAGCTTCAGTGATGTGGCCGGGCCGAAGTTCGTGGCGTACCCGAAGGCGGAAACCGAGTTGTCGCCCGGGCCGAGACCAGGAGCCGGCGGCCAAGGAACCGGAAGGGCGGGAGACGCCGAAGACGACGGCGAGGACGGCGAGCTGGGGCTGGCCGTCGTGGTTGGGGTTGGTGCCGCGGCAGCTACCCCCCTTCCCGGCCAGGCGACCACCGCCACGAAGGCAATGGCCACCAGCACAACCGCGGGAACCGGCAATCTCCGCCGCACCACTTGCACCGCCTGGATGGCCCCCTGTTGCCCGAGCACCCCGTATCGTGCCACAGTCGCCTGTGGCTCAGCTGGCAGGTGCAGCGCGGCACCCGGGTCGGGTCCCCGCCAGCGGCCCTGGCACCCGCGCCCCGGCTACGACCGTAGGGCGGCCTACCGGGTCGTCAGCGCCTGGCGAGCTGCGCCGGCATCCGGCCCTCGGGCCGCAAGGTGATGCCAGTGAACAGCGGGACCTTGCGGTCCTCGGTCTTGATCGTAAAGCTCCTCGCCACCATGGCGGTCACGAGCACGCTCTCCAGCATCGAGAAGTACTGGCCGATGCACGCCCGCGGCCCCCCGCCGAACGGGAAGTAGGCGTAACGGTGGCGGGCCTTCTCCTTGTCGGGGGTGAACCGCTCCGGGTCGAAGCTCCACGGGTCGTCCCAGAACTTCGGGTGGCGGTGGGTCGACCAGGGGCTGACGACGGTGTTCTCCCCGGCCGGGATCGTGTAGCCGTTGTACTCGAACGGGTTGATCGACACCCGGGGGATCGTGTGGGCGGCAGGGTACAGCCGCATCGCCTCCTTGACGACCTGGGTCGTGTAGGCGAGACCCATGATGGTCTCCATGGTCGGCTCGCTGTCGCCGAGGACGTCGACCGCCTCGTCGTGCACCCGTTGCAGGATCTCCGGATGGAAGCCCAGCAGGTGGAGGGCGAAGGTCAGTGAGGTCGCCGTCGTCTCGTGGCCGGCGAGCAGGAACACGAGCGCCTGGTCCCGGACCTCGGAGTCGCTCAGGCCCTCCCCGGTTTCAGGGTCCCGGGCGGCGAGCAACAGGCTGACCAGGTCGACACCGCCAGTCGGTCGGGCGCGGAGCTTTGCGACCAGGTCGTCGACGACGCCGTAGATCGCCTCCTGGCGGGCCTTCGCCACCTTGTTGGCGACCGTCGGCCACTCGAGGGGCACCTTGAACGGGTTGATCGACCGCTTGAACGCCCGTTTGCTGAGGTACGGCACCCGGTCCTTGAACACCGGGATCATATGGTCGACCTCGGCACCGAACACCGCCCGGCCAACCACCCGGAGCGTCAGCCGGGTCATCTCAGTGCCGAGGTCGATCGTCCCCCCACCGGCCGAGGCGCCGGCGAACCGGGCAACCAGCTGCTCGCCCTCGTCGGCGATCATCGGCACGTAGTTGGCGATGGTCTTGTGGGTGAACAGCGGTTGGATCATCCGCTTCTGACGCTTCCAGACGTCGCCATTGCTCGTCAGCAGGCCGTCGCCGAGGAGCACCCGGACCTCGTAGTAGGCGTCGTCGCCCTTCCAGTAGTTGTCCGCCCCGCTGGCCAGGACGTACTGGACGGCGTCAGGGTGGTAGACCGCCACCGCCTCCCGGTGGAACTTCCCCGGCCCCCCGGCGAAGCGGACAACGTCGCCGAACTCCAGCATCGCCCGGTACCCGGTGCCCAGGATGTCGTTCTTCAACTCGAGCAGCGGGCCCACGACCGGGAGGCCCTTCGGGCCCGGAGGAAGGATTGCCACCTTGCCGGTAGCTGGAACCTGCGACTCGATCGCCATGGCAAACCTCCCGAAGGCTCTGCCGCAACTCTGCGGAACATCGACGAATGCTACATAGGATAATGCACTCTTTCCCAGGGCAGCGTCAAGGCAAACGCGACAGGCGGCCCCCCGAGGGGCCGCCTGTTCTTCACGATGGGAGCCCGCGCCGGTTACCCCGCCAGCGCGTCGCCAATCCGGGTCAATCCCTTCACGAGGGCGTCGTCACCCAGGGCATAGGAGACCCGGGCGTAGCCCGGCGTGCCGAACGCCTCCCCCGGAACCATGGCGACCTTGTACTTCTCCAGGAGCACGCCGCAAAGCTGGGCCGTGCTGTTCACGGTCACACCGCCAACCCGATGCCCCAGCACCCGCTCGAACGATGGGTAGACGTAGAAGGCCCCCTTCGGCTCCGGGCACACCACGCCGTCCATGTCGCCCAGCAGCTTGAGCGCGGTCCGGCGGCGGCGGTCGAACGCCTGGCGCATCTCTTCGACGCACTCCATATCGCCGGTCAGCGCGGCGAGGGCAGCGGCCTGGGCGACGTTGTTCACGTTGGAGGTCGAGTGCGACTGCAGGTTGATCGCGCCCTTGACGATGTCCGCCGGGCCGACCATCCAGCCGACCCTCCAGCCGGTCATGGCAAAGGTCTTCGCCACCCCGTTGACGATGACGCAACGGTCCCTGATCTCTGGGACGACCCCGGGCATCGAGGCCGCCACCGCCCCGTCGTAAACCAGGTGCTCGTAGATCTCGTCGGTCAGTACCCACAACCCGTTGCCGGCAGCCCACGTGCCGATCGCCTCTACCTGATCCCGTGGGTAGACCGCCCCGGTCGGGTTGGACGGCGACACGAACAGCAGCACCTTGGTGCGCGGGGTCCGGGCCGCCTCGAGCGCCTCGACGCTTGCCAGGTACCCGGTTTCGGCTGTGGTCGGAACCTCGACGAAGACTCCCCCGGCGACCCGCACTGCCTCCGGGTAGGTGACCCACCACGGCGCCGGGCAGATCACCTCGTCACCCGGGTCGAGCAGGGCCTGGAAGGCGTTGTAGATCGCCTGCTTGCCGCCGTTGGTCACGAGCGTCTGGGCCGGCTTGACCTCGACCCCGGAGTCCCGGCCGGTCTTGACGGCGATGGCCTCCCGCAGCTCAGGCAGCCCGGAGGCCGGGGTGTACTTGTGGAACCGGGGATTGGCGCAGGCCGCCTGAGCCGCCGCCACGATGTGGGCCGGCGTCGGGAAGTCCGGCTCACCGGCGCCAAACCCGACGACGTCCTCCCCTGCCGCCCTGAGCGCCTTGGCCTTGGCCTCCAGCGCCAGCGTGGCGGACTCTTCGATTGCTCCGATCCGTGCAGAAATGCGAGCCACGTCAAGCCTCCCGTCGAAACAGCGACAGCCTCCGAGGATAGTCTGTCGCCACTATGAAAACGCAAACTCCCACCATTGCCCTCCCCTCCGACCTGCTCCCCGGCGACGGCAGGTTCGGCTGCGGCCCCTCGAAAGTTCGCCCGGAGGCGGTGGCCGCCCTCGACCGGGTGGCCCCCTCCTATCTCGGCACCAGCCACCGCCGGGATGGCGTCCGTAAGGTGGTCGGTCGGATCCGCACCGGCATGACTGAACTGTTCGACCTCCCGGATGGCTACGAGGTCCTGCTCGGCAACGGGGGCGCCACCCTTTTCTTCGACGCCGCTGCCTACGGGTTGATCGACCACCGCAGCCAGCACCTGGTCTTCGGCGAGTTCTCGGCGAAGTTCGCCGAGTCCGCCGCCGCCCCGCACCTTGAGGCCCCCGAGATCATCAAGACCGATCCCGGCACCCACCCCAGCTCAATACCCAATCCCGAGGTCGACGTCTACGGCATGACCCAGAACGAAACCTCGACCGGGGTCGCCATGACCGTCACCCGGCCCACCGGCGACGGCCTCGTCGTCGTCGACGCCACCTCGGCCGCCGGAGGTACCCGGGTCGACCCGGCCCAGTTCGACTGCTACTTCTTCTCGCCGCAGAAGGCGTTCGCCGGAGATGCCGGGCTGTGGCTGGCACTGTGCTCGCCGGCCGCCATCGAGCGGATCGGCACCATCGGCGCCTCGGGCCGCTACGTCCCGCCGATCCTCAGCCTGCCCATCGCCCTGGACAACTCGCGGCTCAACCAGACCTACAACACCCCGGCCCTGGCCAGCCTGCTGTTCATCGCCGACACCACCGAGTGGATGAACGAGAACGGGGGCCTGGCCTGGTCGGCGGCCCGGTGCGACGAGTCGTCCGGGGTCCTGTACGACTGGGCCGAGGCCAGCGAGTTCGCCATGCCCTTCGTCAGCAACCCGGCCGAGCGAAGCCACACCGTGGCGACGATCGACTTCGTCCCCGAGGTCGACGCCGGGGCGGTGGCCTCGACGCTGCGGGCCAACGG
>DAIQBQ010000083.1:0-10380 GCA_036781065.1 Actinomycetota bacterium | reverse complement strand
CGCCGCGGCGGCCGCGGCGGCCAGCAGCTGGCGCTCGGCCGGGCTCGGGCAGCCGGTATCGACGATGCCACCCGGGTGTGCCCGCAACGCCTCCGCCGCGGTCATGGCGAGCAGAGCCAGCGCCTCCCGCTCCTTGACCGAACCGGCCTGAGCCAGCGCCGGGCCGAAGGCGGGCAGCGGTAGGTCGTCAACCTTTCGGACCACCGCCAGTGACTCGATCCGCTGGACCGGCGCGAAGCTCCCGCCGGCCAGCAGCTGATCGACGAAGGCGCCCACCCCGCGGAAGCTGTCGCCGTAGTCGTGGAATGCCACCAGGCCCCCGGCGGGCAGCTGGGCATGGAACTGGCTGAAATCGGCGGCCACGGAGGCGTAGTCGTGGAGGTGGTCGATCAGGAGCAGGCCGATCGGGCCGGCCACCACGGCTTCGCTGGACGGGCAGCGGTGGTTGCGGACGACGTCGCCGAGACTGGCCGCGTCGAGGTGGCGCTGCAGCCGGGCCCCGGCATCCGGGAAGCCACACGGTGGCTGACCCCACTCGCCGAGCTTGCCGTCATGCGGGTCGATGGCGTGCACCGTTGATCCGAGCCTCAGCGCCCGGGCGATGGCCCCGAGCAGCACCGTTGCCCGGCCGCAGTAGCTGCCCACCTCCACGAGCGCCTGCGGCGCCGGGGACCGGGCCAGGGCCTGCACGGCGGCGGCCGCCAGCAGGTCAGCCTCGGCCAGCGACAGCCAGCCCTCAATCGGCTCCACCTGGCGCAGCAAGGGCAGCAGCAGCGGCAGCGGGCCGGGCAGCCCGTCCTTGAAGGGGTCGGTGGCTGGGGCCGGGGGGGCCGGCAGGTAGCGATTGAACCGGGCACGCACGTGCGAACGCACCGGGTCCCGCCAGATCCGGGGCACGGGGTGGACCCAGAACACCGACGGCCGCGCCATCGCCGCGTCGAGCTGGGCGATGCTGTAACTGGCTCGGAACTGGATGAGATCGTAGCTGCACGGGTTGCGCAGCACGCGGCGGCCGCCGAGGGCGACCAGCGAAGGCAGCAGCACCTCTTCCGATGCCCAGATCGCCGACTTGGCGAGGATCTCCTGCAGCTGGTCGTCCGGCCACAGCGCCAGCAGGCTCTCCGCCGCCGCCCGGGTAAAGACGGTGCCGGGCCAGAAGGTCCAGTGCGGGAAGTTGGATTCGCCTTCGGGGAAACGGCGGAGAAACGGCTGCCACAGCTCGAACTCCCGCCAGGCAGCCTGGGGCGGTCCGATGCGGGTCGTCCGGGGCTGCACCCCTTCGGCGCTGACCAGGCAGCCGGTATCGGGGTGGCGGGCGAGGAAGGCACCGAGAAACTCCGAGTACCCCGGCCGGATCGCCAGCTGGTCTGAGTCTACGATCGTGAGGGCGTCGAGGCTGAGCCGGTCGAGGGCAAACCTCATGCAGTCAAGGGCGAAGTCGTGCAGCCGGCCCCAGGCCATCGATCGCGGGCGGGGATGAACAACGACCCCCGGCCGAGCCTGCTCGGCCAGCGCCGGCAGCAGCCGGCCGCCGCTGCCGTCGTAGAGCAGGATCGTGGAGTCGGGGTCGAGGAACTGCAGGTTGTCCACGAGGTCGGCAACGCAGTCGAGCGCTTCGTGCACCAAGCAGGCAAACACGTTCACCGGGGGCTCACCAACGGCTCGGACCTTGCTGGGTCCCACTCGATTTCCTCGTCGCTGTCCGTGCCTTCAGCGCCAGTCCCGGGGTCCGGCCCCGGCGCCGGCCACCGGCCCGCCGGCGGGGCTCGCAGCCACCTCGGCCGTGACCTGGCCAGCCGCCCGATCCGCCTCCCGTTCGGCTTCTCGTTCGAAGGAGTCGGAGGGATCGCTGATTGAGAGCCGGCCATCCGGGGTCGGCCGGCCGGCGACCGGTCCCCGCGCTTGCTGCACCACGTGCACCAGCTCGTGGGTCAGGGTGCGCTGCCCGCCTGCGGTCTGCGGGGCGAAGGCCCCATCGGCAAAGACCACGTGCCGGCCCGAGGTGTAGGCGGCGGCGCCGAGCGCCCCTGCCGAACGGGCCGCGTCCGGACCGGTGTGGATCCGCACCTCGCTCAGGTCCGCCCCGAGCGACCCCTCCATCGTCGCTCGCAGTGCCGGCTCCAGCGGGGTGCCACCACCGCGCAGCGCCTCGTCGACCGCGCCGGCGGCGTCCAGGGAGACCGCAGCGTGCCGGCCGGAACCGGGCAGGCGTTGGACCGCCGCCGAGCCAGGCTCCTCACCTTCCTCGCACCGGCACTCACCCGCTCCGCCGCCGCAGGCGCAGGCCCGCTGGACCGGCACCGCACTGGGCCTGGGGGCGCCGCGCCCGGCACCGAGCCGGGCGGCACTAGGGCCGGTCGAGCCAAGGGAGATGAGCGCCGGCAGACGCCGGGCCGCGGGCGGTTCCGCCGCAGGGTGGAGGGTGGGAGCGGCAAGCACACGCGGATGGTCTCCCCCGCCCGTCCGCGAGGCGTCACCTGCCCGTCACGGCGGCCACACCGGGGCTCCGGCGACTGCTGCGGGCAGTTGAACGGCGGCTGAAGCTCAGGGAATCGCCGGGCACGAGGCACCGGAATCGGTGCCGAAGACATCGTCCACAAGGAACTCGTAGCAGCCGGCGACATCAAAGTTCCGGCCCGGCCCGCGCAGCGTCTCGTCGCCGACCTGACCGACGTCCCGAGGATTGGTGGGCCCCCAGATGATGTGGAACGTCTCGTGGATCAGGACGGCGCCGCGCGCGGTGGGATCGGTGAAGCTGGTCCAGAAGGTCGGGCAGAGGGCGATTCCGGATGACCCGCGGCAGGTGAACGCGTCGCCATTGTTCGCGGCGCAGTCGTCCCGGCAGCCACCGCCGAGGTCGACAACGCCGGCCCCGCAGGCGTAGTGGATGCGGTCGCCGAAGAAGCGGGCAACCAGAGCGAAGCGGCGGGAGAGGATGCGCAGCTCCTCGCTCGCGGCCTGCGGTTGGGTCGCCACCACCGTGCCGGTGATCCGGTTCATGAACCCCGCCCCGCTGGCAGGGGGGAGCCCGAAGTGGTCGATGTAGGACTGGAACGACGGGGAGGGGGAAGCCGGGATGCCGCCGGCGGCTGCCGTCGCATCGGCGGCGAAATCCGTGCCCAGCTGCGCTGCCATCGCCTGGGCCTGCGTGTCGGCGTCGGTCACGTCGGGGCGGGGATCGGCGGTCGCTCCCGCCACGTTCGCCGTGCAGTCCAGCCGGCCGACCAGCCGTTGCACCCGGCCGACCGGGACGGCGCTGGGCCGAGCCCTGGTGCCTCCCGACGGCGCCCGCGGGAAGCCGGCCGCGGCGGCTTCCGCCTCCTGCTCGAAGGCGTCTGCGGGATCGCCGAGGCGCAGCTCGCCGGGGATACCGACCCGGTCCCCTGGGGCACCGCCGCCCTGTTGCATGACGTGGGTCAGCTCGTGGGCCAGCAGCCGCTGGCCGGCGTCGTCGCCCGGCTGGTAGGCCCCCGGGCCAAACACCACGTGGGAACCCACCGTGTAGGCGACGGCCCCGACCGAGGTCGCCGAGGTCTGCGCCCGGGCATCAGTGTGGATGCGCACGGCGTCGAACGGGGCACCGAGCTGGGTCTCCATCAACTGCCGCGCCGAGGCGTCGAGCGGCCGGCCAGGCGAGGACACGACGTCGCCAATCTCGTCGGTGTGGTTGCAGGTGCCCTCCGGGCAGCGATGCCCACCGCACCGCTGGACGACCGCGGGGATGCACGAGGCCGAGGCCCTCGGCGGCCGCGACCGCGCAACCGTCGACCGAGATGGGGTCCGCGCCGCCGGCTCGGCCGGACCAGTTCGCCGCGCGACTGAGGCATAGGGCATCGGGGTGAGCCTCCTGGAGCCACGATAGCCGGGGGCGGCGGGACTGTCGAGGGTCTGCGGGAAGGCGGTGACGCGGCGGTGACGGGGCCGCGACGCTCAGCCCATCGCCACGTCGCCCGGCCGCTGACCCACGGTCGCTCAGGGGACTGGTTCGACGTTGACCCGGCCGGTGGACACCCGGTACTTCTTGGTACCGAGGCTGGTCACGTAGCCGGGGATATCGGCGCTGACGGCGTGGGTGTAGCCGTCGACGGCGAACAGCGACCCCTTGATGTTCAACACGACGAAGTAGTGCCATTGCGTCAGTCCCGCCGGCGGGGTGACCCGGTCGCCCTCGATCATCACGAACTCGCCGTGGTTGCGGGTCGCCGCCTTCACCCGGGTCTCGGCGGCTGGCCAGGAGTTGAACTGCGGGGACCAATGGTCCTCGCTGACGGTGTAGCCGCTGCGGTGGGCCTCCTTTGCCGGGGTGCAGTCATCCGGTCGGATCCGGCCCGTCTGGAGGTAGTCCTGGACGGCCTCAGCCGCCGCCGGGCAGTTGAGGGAACAGTAGTTGCCCATCCAGTCCCCGGGGTTGAGCATGCGCAGGATCATCTCCGGGTTGGCACCCGGGGCCAGCCGCTCGACCCGGTCCAACGCGATGTAGCGCTGCACATCCTGCTTGACCTGGGGGAGAACCAAGTCGAGGTTGGCCGGCACAGCGAGTTGGGCGGAGGGGGTCCCGGTCCCCTGCTCCGCCCGGATGAAGAGCGTCTTCACCGCCGTCCGGTAGCTCTCGTCAAAGCGCTGCCGATAGTTGCTGGGGATAACGCCGGGCGCCGCGGCGTCCAGGGCGGCATACACGCACTCGCCCCACCCCTTCCAGATCCGGAGGTAGCTTTGGAGATCGGCCTGCGAGGCGATGTCCACCTGCGGCAGGTAGGTGTTGGCCCGCCAGTCGGTGGCCTCGACGTACTTGATGACGTCGCTGGTTGTTGCGGCCTTCCCAGGGACGCACCCGGCGCTCGCCACCGGAGGAAAGGTTCCGGCAAACGCCCGCTGGATCGCCCTGGTTGCTCGTGGAGCCGGCCCGGACCCCGGTGCGGCATCGGACCTCGGTACGGCTTCGACCGTCGCGGTGTCGACGCCGTCGCCGACGCTCAGCGAGCGGGCACGCTGAACGGGGACCAGGCTCGGACGCATCCTGAACGGGCCGCGGCGCGGCGGGACTCGGCGTACGCTGGTCGCGTCGTGGCCTCGCGCCGGCCGCGCCGGCTGGGCCAGCGGCGATACCGTGGCCGTCCTGGTCATCGTCGTGCTCACTGGGCAGTCCGACTCGACATCGCCGCACCGTTCGTGGTCCGCCGGACGGGGTCGCCGATCAGGTGACGGTCGTTGCCGGCTGACCGGGGTCGGTGACCGAGATCATGCCGGCCCAGGCACAGGAACACTGCGACGAGCCGTCCAAAGCAGGCACCCCACCGATCGTGACCTGGGCGGAGCCGGGCGTCCACGGGGTGAGGACCGGTTGGCACGGCTGCGGCGTCAGCACGCCGGAGGCGGCCGCAGTCGCCGCCGCCACCTGAGGATTGGCGGGGGACTGGCACAGCCCGAACGGTGGCACGTTCGCCGGGCTGGTGTCGCTGATCACCCCCGCGGGGGCGCTCGCCGACACCGCGGTGCCGCTGGCGGCGAAGCTCGACGGCGTTGTGCCCATGGAGCACTGGAGCGTGGCGCCGGTGACCACCTGGCTACCCACCTGCCGCCCCCATGCCCGGCGGCCGGGCCGCCACGAACGCCTCGACCGCCGATCGGACCGCCTCCAGGATCCCCTCCCGGTTCGATGCAGCCGCACTCGGGGCATTCGGAGCGGCATTCAGCGTTGAGGTCACCCGCGCCCGCAGAGAGACCTCCCCCGCGCCGGCCGCTTCCCACCACATCCGCACAATGATCACGCCGATGTCCGGTATCGGTTCATCCCGCACGCCGGCCAGCTTGCGCATGGCCCGCCACCGGGGCGTCCCCGCACCGTCACGCCGGGCTCGCCGTCACGTCACAACCGAGCCGAGCAGCGCCTCCGTCACCGGGGAGGGTTCGATCCCCAGCTCCCGGCGCAGAACCCGTTGGCAGGCCTTGTACTGCCGGATCGCCTCTCCACGGTTGCCCTCCTCCAGGTAGGCCCGGATGAGCACCCGGTGGGCGCTCTCGCGGAGCGGTTCGGCCGAGACCGCCGCCAGCCCGGCCTCGATGGCGTGACCAAACTCCCGCTCGACGGTCAGCTGCTCGCAGAGCTTCTCCAAGGCGTGGAGCCGGAGCTGCCGGAACTGCTCACGCTCGGTGACCACCCATTCGTCGTACCAGTCGGGAAGGAGGTCCCCCGTGGTCAGCCCTTCCACCAAGGCCACGGCGCCCGTTGCCTGACCGCGGAGTACCTCATGAGCGCTGCGGACACTCTCGCGGACGTCGACAACGACGTGGGGCATCAGCCGCAGCAGCTGGGAGTCGGCGGCCACCAGCTGGTGACCGCGACGGTTGATGCGCCACAACGCCGAGCGGAGGCTGGCACCGGCGCGCTCCTCCTCGAGGTCCATCCACAGCGTGGCGGCCACGTACGCCCGACTCTGGGGCCGTGCGCGGAGGGCCAGGAAGGCCAGGATCCGCTGCGAGCTGAGTGGGAGCTCGACCTCCACCTCGGAGCACTCGAGCTGGAAGCCCTGCAGCAGGCCGAGGCGCGCCACCGGCGGGGGTCCGGACAGGCAGGCCTCGAGGCCTCGGGCCCGATCAACGACCGCCTCTGCCGTCAGCATGGGACTGGCAGCGTCCTGTGCTGCCATCACGTGTCCATCACGGAAACGTCACCACCGCCGGGCGCCTGCCGTTCTGCTCCGCCATGCCGCCGCCCCCGGGTGGGCACCACACGCTCGGGCGCTCCCGGGCGAGGAGCGCCTTCCGGCGCGGCCTGACCGAACCTGAACGCTGAGTCGTCCTGCCCACCAGAGGCGACCCGCGCACCCGCCGTTTGTCGTTTACGAGCGACCAAACCCCCTAGTCCAGTTCCCGTTAAGGCTGCCACATGACGCTCAGTTCTGCAAAGGGCGCCAGCCCTGCAACCGCGAGAATTTGTTCCCACGCTGGGCTCGGAGCTGGCCTGGTGGGCTGTGAACCTCCTGGAGCCCTCGGATAAGGCTTCAGCGCTCTGCAACGACCTTCTTTGTAACGTGAGGGATCAAATAGACCCGCCACGTTCCAAAGAACGATCGATTCCTCGCCGTCCAGGCGTAGCGCCGGCGGTGACACCGCCGTGACGCCCATTCCACGGTCGCCACACGGGCGGGTGACAGCCGGCGCCTACCGTTGGGCCTCCTGCGGTCCCGGCCGGGGCCGCACGCAGCACCCGCAGCACCCGCAGCACCCGCACGGCCCGGCGAGCGGGCCAGACGAGGAGGCCCGATGCCAGTCACACCGACCTACCCAGGGGTGTACATCGAGGAGCTGCCGAGCTCCTCGCACACGATCACGCCGGCACCCACGTCCATCGCCGCCTTCGTGGGCTACACCCACCCGTTGAAGACGCCGCAGCCCAGCGGCACCCCGGCCCCACCGGCGCCGGCGATCCAGCTGTTCAGCTTCGCCGACTACCAGAACAACTTCGGCGGGTTCTTCGACAGCCCCTGGCTCCCGGACTACGTCGGCAGGGCGGTCTTCCAGTTCTTCCTGAACGGCGGCTCGACCGCCTGGGTCGTCGGGCTGACCGACCCGACCTACGTGGCGGCGACGGCGACGATCGCGAGCTCGCCGCCGATCACGCTCAACGCTCTGGAGCCCGTCGGCACCGGGTCGGGCGCCTCGGCCGCCGGCATCCCGATGCAGGTGGCTATCAGCAACTTGCAGAAGACGTCGACCGCCGACGACACCGCAGACATCGTCATCAGCTACGGAACCCAGGTGGAGACCTACCGCAAGGTGGTGATCGGCACCCTCCCGGCCCGGCTGTCGGGGTCGGCGCTGGTGAGCGTCACCGCCCCCTCCAGCACCCCGGCCTCCTACCCCACCTCCGGCTCGCCGCCGGGGTCCGGGGCGCCGATCCCGTTCACCTACGCCGCGCCGCTCCCCGTCTCCTACAGCTCGATCAGCCCGCAGGCGATCGGCGCCGTCTTCACCGACAACTACCCCCTCGACAAGGTGCCGATCTTCAACCTGCTGGTGATCCCCGGGATCACCGACCCGGCCGTCCTGGCCGAGGGGGTGGCCTTCTGCGAGCGGAAGCGGGCGTTCTACATCATGGACTCGCCGCCCAACTGGGATGTGGACACGCCGGCTACCGGGACCCTCCCGACCGGCTCGCCGCCCTCCTCGCCCGAGTCGCCGGTCGACGGCCTGTCACTGCTGCCCGTGCCGGTCAGCACCAACGCCGGGATCTACTACCCCTGGCTGCAGACCACCGACCCGGTCACCAACAGCCCGTCCACCGCGCCGCCGAGCGGCTTCGTGGCCGGGATCTACGCCCAGGAAGATGCCGCCCGCGGGGTGTGGAAGTCCCCGGCGGGGCTGGAGACGGCGCTGAACGGCACGCTGGGGGTCGTCCCGACCGGCGTGATGACCGACGCCCAGCAGGGCGTCCTGAATGGGCTCGGGATCAACTGCCTGCGCCAGTTCCCGTCGCTGCCCCCGGTGGTCTACGGCGCAAGGACCCTGGCCTACCGCGACGTGGCGCTCAGGGACCAGTGGGGCTACATCGCCGTCCGGCGCATGGCGCTGTTCCTGGAACAGTCGCTCTACGCCAACTTGACCTGGGCGGTGTTCGAGCCGAACGACACGCCACTGTGGAACGCCCTGACCCAGGAGGTCGGCGCCTTCATGCTCGGCCTGTTCCGCCAGGGGGCCTTCGCCGGGACCACGCCGAGCCAAGCCTTCCTGGTCCAGTGTGACGCCACGACCACCACCCCCGCCGACGTCGCCAACGGCATCGTCAACATCCTGGTCGGCTTCGCGCCGCTCAGGCCTGCGGAGTTCGTCGTCGTGCAGATCGCTCAGCTCGCCGGGCAGGGCGCCAGCTAACCCGGGTTCCGCCCCGGCCTCAGCCGTCCTAAGGAGAAGGCATGGCAATCTTTCCCGCCAACATCAACCGGTTCGACCCGTACAAGACCTACCGGTTCCTGGTCTACTTCGGCACCAGCACCACGCCGGTCGCCGCCGTGTCGAAGGTGACCGGCCTCAAGCGCTCCTCCGATGTCATCGAATACAAGGAGGCCGGCAACGCCGTCATCCTGAAGGGCCTCGGCCGGACCAAGTACGAGCCGGTCACGCTCGAGCGGGGCGTCACCCAGGACAAGGACTTCGAGACCTGGGCCAACGCCGCCCAGGTCCTGGACCACGGCTCCGCCTCCACCTCGCTGGCCAACCTGCGCCGCGAGATCAGCGTCACCCTGCTGAACGAAGAGGCGCAACCGGTCCTGCGTTGGATCCTCCACCGGTGCTGGGTCTCGGAGTACCAGGCGGTCCCGGACCTGGACGCCGGCGCCAACGCCGTGGCCATCGAGCACATCAAGCTGGAAAACGAGGGCTGGGAGCGCGACCTGACGCTGGCCGAGCCGGCGGAGAAGTAGCCCGTGCTGCTGGCTGATGGCGCGCTGGACGTGCGGGAGCCGCGGGGCGACGACGAGCTGTTCCTGCTGGAGACCCCGCTGGCGCCCGCCCCGGCCCTTGTGGCACTGGCGGAACGCGTCGTAACCGTTACCGGTCGCCCACTGGATTGGGACGAGCTGGCGGCGGCGCAACTGGGGGCCGTCGCACTCGGCCTCCGGCGGGCCTGGATCGGGGACCGCATCCTGAGCGAAGGGCGCTGCCCGGTCCCGGACTGCGCCGCCCGGGTCGACGTCAGCTTCAGCAGCGCAAGCTATCTGGCCCACCATCGGGCGCGCCAGCCGCGCAACGTCGCTGCCGGCGACGGCGGCTGGTACCAGCTGGCCGGCACCCCGGTGCGCTTCCGGATCCCGAGCGTCGCCGACCTGCTGGCCGCCGGCGACAGCGCCCAGCCCGCCGCCGTGCTGGCCTCGCGCTGCCTGGACCCGACCGAGCTGGAGCCTCCGGCAGCCCGGGCGGTCAACCGGGCGCTGGCTGCCCTGGCTCCCAGCATGGAGAGCCTGGTCGGCGGGAACTGCCCGGACTGCGGGGCGGAGGTGGCGCTGCGCTTCGACCCGGTGACCTACACCCTGGCCGAACTGCGCGACGCCTTTGCCGGCGTCTACCGGGAGACCCACGCCCTCGCCTCGGCGTACGGCTGGCCGGAGGAGACGATCCTGCGCCAGCCGCGGAGCCGGCGTCAGCGCTACGCCGCCCTGATCCTCGACGACCGCGGCTACCTGGCTCTCCAGCGGGAAGCGGCCAGGTGAGGCCGGTGAGCAGCCCGCTGCCCGCCTACCTGTCCCGCCTGGCCGGAGTGGCGCCCGACGGCACCGCCCTCGCGCTGTCGATGGCGGTGAACCAGTCCGGCAAAGTGCGTCTGACCACGCACCCGCTGCTGACGGTCGAGGCGTTCGCGGCGATGCCGGAGTGCCGCAGCCGCGC
>DAIQBQ010000082.1:0-10429 GCA_036781065.1 Actinomycetota bacterium | reverse complement strand
ACCCGGGGCGTCAGGCTGCTCACCAGCGGCGCGCTCGCTTCCATCGCCTACCAGAGCACCGCCAGTCCGCGGTTTGTGACATGGCTACAAGCCGGCCAGCAGCCGGCGCAGGCCCTCCTCGTCGATGACCGGGACAGCCAGCGCCTCCGCCCGGGCCAGCTTGGACCCGGGCGACTCCCCAGCCACGACGTAGTCGGTCTTCCTGGACACCGACGAGACCACGGAGCCGCCGGCGCCGACGATGAGCGCGGTGGCCTCGTCCCGGGTGAGCGCGGGCAACGTGCCGGTCAGCACGAAGCTCCGGCCGGTCAGCGGACCGGTCGCCTCCACCCGCTCCTCGACCAGCCGGACCCCGGCTTCCTTGAGCTTGGCGACGATCCGCTGGTTGCGCGGGTTGTCGAACCAGGAACGGATGGAGGCCGCCAGCACTGGCCCGACCCCTTCGACCGCAGCCAGCTCGTCCTCGGAGGCGCCGGCAATGGCGTCGATCGAGCCGAAGGCAGCGACCAGGTCGCGGGCGGTCGGCGGGCCGACGTGGCGGATCCCCACGCCGACCAGCACCCGCACCAGGCCCCGCTCCTTCGAGGCCTCCCGGGAGTCCAGCAGCTGGTCGGCCTTCTTGTCGGCAAACAGCGGCAGTTCCAGCAGCTGCTCCCGGGTGACGAAGTACAGGTCGCCGGGATCCCGGGCGAAACCCAGCTCCCACAGCCCGGAGACAGTGCGCTCGCCGAGGCCCTCGATGTCCATCGCCTGCCGGCCGGCGAAGTGGATCAGCGACTCCATGCCCCGGGACGGGCACTCCTCGTTGGGGCAGCGCCACACCTTCTCCCCCTCCGGCCGCACCAGGGCGGTGCCGCAGACCGGGCAGTGGGTGGGCATGACGAACAGCTGCTCCTCCCCGGTCCTGCGCGAGGTCACCGGGGCGATCACTTCGGGGATGACATCGCCGGCCCGGCGCACCAGCACCCAGTCGCCCACCCGGATGTCTTTGCGAGCGATCTCGTCGGGGTTGTGCAGGGTCGCCTGGGTGACCGTCGCCCCGGACAGGATCACCGGCTCCAGGAAGGCGAACGGGGTGACCGCCCCGGTGCGCCCGACGTGGGTGCGCACCTCCTTGAGGCGGGTGGTCTTCTCCTCCGGCGGGAACTTGTAGGCGATCGCCCACCGCGGGCTCTTCGACGTGTAGCCCAGCTCCTGGCGCTGGGCCAGCTGGTCGACCTTGGCGACAACGCCGTCGGCCTCGAAGCCGACGTCGTGGCGGTGGGCTTCCCAGTGCCGGCAGAACGCGTAGACCGCGTCGAGGTCCCGGGCGAGCACGGTTTCGGCCATGACCTTGAAGCCGCGCTCCGCCAGCTCGGCCATCTGCTCGGAGTGGCGGAGATGCCGGCCCCCCTCCCATATCCCGACGCCGTGAACCAGCAGGCCGAGGGTCCGGGCGGCGGTGACCTTGGAGTCCTTCATCCTGAGCGACCCGGCGGCAGCGTTGCGCGGGTTGGCGAAGAGCCGCTGACCCTCCTCGGCCAGCTGCGCGTTCAGCTCCGCGAAGGCGGCGCCCGCCATGTAGATCTCACCGCGCACCTCCAGCAGGCTGGGAGGGTTGGGGCCGCCCAGGCGGTGCGGCACCGACGGGATCGTCTTGACGTTGACGGTGATCTCCTCGCCGACCCGGCCGTCGCCCCGGGTGGCGGCGACGGTGAGCACCCCGTCCACGTAGGTCAGGTCGACCGCCGCCCCGTCGACCTTGAGCTCGCACCAGTAGTCGGCCGAGGCCCCGAGCACCTTGTCGACCCGCTTCCCCCACGCCACCAGCTCCTCGAAGCTGAACGCGTTGTCGAGCGACCACATCGGGCTGGGGTGCGGCGCCGGGGCGAACAGGCCCGACGCCGTGGCGCCGACCCGCTGCGTCGGCGAGTCCGGCTCGACCAGCTCCGGGTTCGCCGCCTCCAAGCCGGCCAGCTCCCGCATCAGGGTGTCGTACTCGGCGTCGGAGATCTCCGGGTCGTCCAGGTCGTAGTAGCGGCGGGAGTGGCGGTCGAGCTCCTCCCGCAACTCCCGCACCCGGTCCGCCGCTTCAGTGTCGGTCACGTGGCAGTTCCTCCCTGGGCTCGATCGTACCGGCGACGCCTGCCCTTGGCGCTGGGGCAAGATCGTTCTTTGTAACCTGGCGGCTCTATTTGATCCCTCACGTTACAAAGAAGGCGTTGCACGGCGCTGGAGCGGGAGTTGCATTGCCCTGAGGCGGGCCCCTGCTAGCAGTTAGCGGGCCTGGGAGCCGGCACGATCTCGATCGAACCCCACACGCCGATCGTCGACCCAGCCACGATCAGGACCCCCTTCAGGCCCTGGCCCTCCAGCCGCCGGGTGGCGAGCAACGCCCGCTCGACGTGGGTGGGGTGCATCATGGCGAGACCGATCGCACTCGCGGCGGCATCGGCGACCGCCCCGTGCTCGGCGAGCACCGCGACGACCCGGGCGTGGCCGATTGACGGGTGGAGCCTGCTCCGCCCGGCCGAGGTGTAGAAGGCATAGGGCTGCCCGCCGGGCACCCGGACCCCCATCCCGGGGCGCTCAGGGCCGGCACCGGGATCGACCACGAAGGTCTGCGCCCGGCCGTTCACCGCGTAGGTGTCGCCCTCGGTCGTCACGATCACCTCGCGGGCATGGGTGCTGAGATCGCGGGCCACCGCCTCGGCTATCGCTCCGGGCAAGGTCACCATCGGCCCGACGCCTGCGGCGTCGGCGGCCTCCCCCATCGCCCGGACGACGGGCGGGGCGCCGTTGCCGACCGGGAGCGGGACGAAGGACGTCTGGAACGCCGAGTTGGAGGCGACGTAGGCCTCGAGCTGTTCCCAGTGGTGCATCGCCACGATTCGGGCTTCGTCGCGCAGCCCGCCGGCGGCACCCGCCTTGGTGCCGACGCGCAGCTCCAGGGAGCCGACCTGGAGTTCAAACCAGCCCAGCCCGTCGTGGCGCAGCCGGTCGAGGAATCCCATGCGATGTCAGGCGACCTTGTCGATCGTCCCGCCGCCCAGGATTTCCTCCCCCCGGTAGAGGACGGCCGCCTGCCCGGCTGCGGCCGGCGGCTGGGGCTCGTCGAAGGCGAAGGTCCAGCGGTCGCCGGTGCGGTCCAGGACCCCGGGCGCCTCCGGGCCGCGGTAGCGGGTCATCGCCGAGGCCCGGAGCGGCGTGGCGTCGTCGCCCACAAGGTTGACCCCGGAAAGCTCCAGCACCGTGGTTGCCGCCTGGCCGGCCGGGCCGACAATCACGGCGTTGTCGGCGGGCCGCACCTCGCGCACGTACAGCGGGAGCCCCAGGCCGACGCCCAGGCCGCGCCGCTGCCCGACGGTGTAGTGGGCGAAGCCCCGGTGGGTGCCCAGCCGGCGCCCACCGGCGTCGAGGATCGGGCCGGGGCGAGACCCGGCGGGCACGGCCTTCTCCAGGTAGGCATGCACGTCGCCGCCCGGGACGAAGCAGATCTCCTGGCTCTCCGGCTTGTTCGCGGTCCTGAGGCCCAGCCCGGCAGCGATCCCGCGCACCTCGGCCTTGGTGTACTCGCCGACGGGGAACCGCGCCCGGCCAAGCTCGGCCTGGTCGAGCATGTAGAGCACGTAGCTCTGATCTTTGGCCCGGTCCCTGGCCCGGAGCAGCCGCCGGTGGCCCGGATCGCCGCCGACCCGGGCGTAGTGCCCGGTCGCCAGCACCTCGGCCCCCACTGCCTTCGCCCGCTGCGAGAGCGCCGAGAACTTGATCGCCCGGTTGCAGGTCACGCACGGGTTGGGGGTGCGGCCGGCCTCGTAGCCGGCGACGAAGTCGCCGACGACGCTGCGGGCGAACGCCTCGGCGAAGTTGAAGACGTAGAACGGGATGTCGAGCACCTGGGCGACCCGGCGGGCGTCCTCGGCGGCGTCCAGCGAGCAGCACCCGCTCTCGTTGTTGGCGCCGGGGCCGTCCCACAGCTTGAGCATGATGCCGATGACGTCGTAGCCGTCCTCCTTCATGAGCGCCGCCGCCACCGATGAGTCCACCCCGCCGGACATGGCCACGACGGCCAGCGGGGAACTCAACGAACTCTCGGTGCGATCGAGCGCAGCCGCTCGACGATCGGCGGCAGCGCCTCCAGGACGGCGTCGACATCCTCGGCGGTCGACCCCCGGCCGAGCGACAGCCGGAGCGAACCGTGGGCCAGCTCGGGGGGGATCCCCATCGCCATGAGCACGTGGGAGGGCTCGAGCGACCCGGAGGTGCACGCCGACCCGCTGGAAGCGGCGATGCCCCTGGCATCGAGCATCAGCAGCAGCGATTCGCCCTCGACCCCCTCGATGCACAGGTTGACCGTGCCCGGCACCCGCGCCGCGCCGGCCCCGTTGAGCTTGATCGCCTGGATGGACGCCTCGATCCCGGCCTGCAGCCGGTCTCGGAGGGCTGCCAGCCGCACCGACTCCTCGGCGACTTCCCGGCTGGCGATCGCCGCGGCCGCCGCCATGCCGACGATCCCGGCGACGTTCGGGGTGCCAGAGCGCAGGTCCCGCTCCTGCCCTCCGCCGTGGAGGATCGCCTCGACCGGCGTCTTGCGGCGGACGTAGAGGGCACCGGTCCCCTTCGGGCCGCCGATCTTGTGGGCGGCGAAGGAGGCGAGGTCGACTCCGAGCGTCTCGACGTCGACCGGCAGCTTGCCCAGCGCCTGGACGGCGTCGGTGTGGACGAGCGCCCGGGAGCGGCCGTGGGTGAGGGCGGCGGCTTCGGCGACCGGCTCGATGGTCCCGACCTCGTTATTGGCCAGCATGATCGACACCAGGACGGTCTCCGGGCCGAGTGCGGCGCCCAGCGCGTCCAGGTCGACCACACCCTCGGCGTTCACCGGCAGGAAGGTCACCCGGAAGCCGTGCCGCTCCAGCCATTCCGCCGAGTGGAGTACCGCGTGGTGCTCGACCGCGGTGGTGATCACATGGTTGCCGTTGGCCCGCATCGCCCGCGCCCGGAAGGCGGCCCCCTTGAGCGCCAGGTTGTCGGCCTCGGTGCCACCGGCGGTGAAGACGATCTCGCCCGGGACAGCCCCGATCGCCGCCGCCACCTGCTCCCGGGATTCCTCCAGGCCCTTTTTCGCCTCCCGCCCGACGGCGTAGACGCTGGACGGGTTGCCGAAGCCCCCGCGCAGGTAGGGCAGCATGGCGTCGACGACTTCGTCGAGGACAGGGGTGGTGGCGGCGTAGTCGAGGTAACGCACGCACCCATCATACGGGCGCAACCGGCACGGCGAATCCGCCAAATGAGTCGGCCGATCTAGCGTGAGCGAGCCGCTTCGCCTTCTGGACCTTTTGTGTGTAAAAACGCGTGTATATGATCGGTTTTTACGCACAAAAGCGTAGCGAGTGGTGCGACGGGAACTGGTTCAGGCCGGGTGGAGCGCCCCGAGCTAGCCCTGAGCGCCGGCCAGCGGACGCACCTGCAGGATCGGATCGCCGGCGTGCAGGATCACCGTGAAGGTCGTGCCGACGCCGAGGCGGGAGGCGACATTGATCCGGCCGCCCATCGCCTCGACCAGCGACTTGGCGATCGCCAGGCCGAGGCCGGCGCCCTGCCCGGCGCCCTGCGGGGCCTCGGAGCGGGACTTGGCCCCCCGGTAGAGCCGCTCGAAGACATGCGGCAGGTCGGCCGGGTCGATCCCGGGCCCCCGGTCGGAGACGTCGATGCGGACCGAGTCGGCCAGCCGGTTGGCACTGACCAGGATGGGCGACCCAGTTGCGTGCTTAACCGCGTTTGTCACCAGATTGGTCAACACCTGCAACAACCGGTCGGGATCGGCCTCGACGGTCAGGCCGGGCGGGATCTCGACGTCGACCTCGGCACCGGTCAGCATCCCCCTGAGCAGCGCCTCGCCGACAACCAGCTCGACCTCGACGGTCTGCCGGGCGAGCGGCATGCCCTCGTCGAGACGGGCGAGCAGCAGCAGGTCCTCCACGATGCGGCCCATCCGGTCCAGCTCCTCGATGGCGATCGACATCGACCGCCGGCCGGGCAGGGTCTCGATGTCCATGGCCAGCAGCTCCAGCTGGCCGCGCACAACCGTCATCGGGGTGCGCAGCTCATGCGAGGCGTCGGAAAGGAAGCGCCGCTGGCCCAGGAACGAGTCCTGGAGCCGGCCGAGCATCCGGTCGAACGCCTCGGCCAGCCGGCCCACCTCGTCGAGCGGCCCGTAGCCGCTCAGCCGCTTCGACAGGTCGTTGGACTCCTGGATCGACTCGACCTCCTCCGACATCGTCTCCAGGGGACGCAGCGTGCGCCGGACGGCCACCAGGCCGACCGCGGTGGCGAAGATCAGGCCGATGATGCTCGCCAGGGCGATGTCCTTGAGCAGGCTCAGGTTCGACGAGCGCAGCGCCGCGGTCTGCGACACGCCGATGAGCAGGATCCCGACCGGCCGCGGCGAGTCCCCGATCTTGACCGGGACCCGCAGCATGCGGATCTGGGTCCCGCCCGCGGTGTAGTTCAGGGTCTGCCCGGTGGCGGATTGGAGCCCCTCCGCCAGGGCCCCCTTGGGGAGCTTCAGGGCGCCGCCGTTGGCGTAGTCCACCTGAAGGTCCTGCCCCTCTTCCACAACAAGGTAGGCGGTCTGCTCGCTGGAGAACGGCTGCTGGCTGATCCAGGCCTTGCCCTCCGCCAGCAGCGCGCCGTCCAGCGACGCGCCGGCGGCCACGTCGGCGGCGACCTCGGGCGGAACGTTGTGGCCGAACGAGTTGGCGTAGCTCGACAGCGAGTCGTCGACCTGGTTGCTGACCTGGTTGCGAGTGAACTGGAGGGCGAGGCCGGCCACCACCAGCAGGGTGGCGGCGACGAGCATGGCGTAGATGGAGGCGACACGTAACGAGAGGGGCAGCGCCCGCCTGCCTCTCCTCCTGCGGCGACCTTTGCGCACAGGACCCACCGATCCGATCCTACCGCTTGCCGGGCCGGCCGGGAGGATAAGGGCGGGGCGCTAGGGGACCGGGGTCGGCCGTCCCACCGGGCGGCCGGGAGCCCCCCCGCCAGAGGCGGCGCCACCTCCGGAGCCGGCCTGGGCGCGGCCCTCGCCCGAGGGCTCCTCGGGCACGACGAACCGGTAGCCCAGGCCCCGCACCGTCTCGATGAACTCCGGACCGATCTTGCGCCGCAGCGCGGCGATGTAGACCTCGACGACGTTGGAACCGGGGTCGAAGTCGACCTTCCACACCAGCTGCAGGAGCTTGCGACGGGAGAGCACCTCACCCTGGTGGCGCACCAGGTTGGCCAGCAGGGTCAGCTCCCGGGCCGACAGCAGCACCTCCCGGCCGTAGAGCAATGCCCGGTGGGCAGCGAGGTCGACCTGCAGCGCGCCGGCCCGGAGCGTGGTCGACTCCTCGGCCAGGATGCGCAGCCGGGCGCGGATCCGGGCGGCCAGCTCCTCAACCGAGAACGGCTTGGTGATGTAGTCGTCGGCGCCGGCGTCGAGCCCATCGACCTTGGAGCTGGTGTCGTCGAGCGCGGTGACCAGGATCACCGGCAGGCGGGGGTTGATCGTGCGGATCTGAGCGAGCACCTCGAGGCCCCCTATCCCGGGCAGGATCAGGTCGAGCAGCACCACTTCGACGTCCAAGCTGCGGACCAGCGCCAGCCCGGCCTCCCCGTCGGGCGCCGCCGAGACCAGGAACCCGCGGGCCTGCAGCCCTTGCTCGACGATCGAACGGATCCGCGAGTCGTCCTCGATGAGCAGCACGTGCGTCACGGTTCTCCCCCTTACATGCGCGCATCGCCAACAGTCAGGGACGCCCCCGGTCCGTCATCCAGCCCCGGCGACAGGGCCGGCAACGGCCCTCCACCCAGGGACGGTCAGCAGCGTACCCATCGGGACTTCCTAAAGGGTTTCTCGGCGCGGCGGACCCCATTCTTGAACAAAACACTGAAGAAATCCTCATCGAGATGAGGGTTCCCGGGCCCCGGGGCCGCCGGCGGCGCCCCGCATCGCGCGGTACGGGAGATACGGCAGGTTACCCGCGCGGGCTGCCCTGCGGACCGGTCAAGTCGCCTTCCGGCGGTGGATCTCCTCGGCGAGGGCGGGCACGATGGTGAACAGGTCGCCCACGATGCCGAAGTCCGCCAGGGTGAAGATCGGGGCGTCGGCGTCCTTGTTGATGGCGACGATCGTCTTGGCCGTCTGCATGCCGGCCCGGTGCTGGATCGCACCCGAGATCCCGACTGCTACGTAGAGCTGGGGGGACACCGTCTTGCCGGTCTGGCCCACCTGGGCCGAGTGCGGGTACCAGCCGGCGTCGACGGCGGCCCGGGAGGCCCCGACCGCGGCGCCCAGCTCGTCGGCGAGGGCCTCGACGAGGGTGAAGTTGGCCGGATCTTTGAGGCCGCGGCCGCCGGAGACGATGATCGCCGCCTGGTCGACCGACGGGCGCCCGGCGGACGCCGTCGAGACCCGCTCGACGATGGCGACCCTTTTGGCAGCGCCGGAGATCTGGCTGTCGACCTGCTCGACCGCCGGCTCTGCCGGGGCTTCCACCGCGATGACCGCGTTGGGTTTGACGCAGACCAGGTACGGGCCGGAACGCAGGGTCTTGCGGACGATCTGCGCCCCGCCGAAGGCGGCGTGCTCCACGAGCGGGCGGTTGCCGCCGGCGGCGTCAACGGCCACCGCCGATGCGTCGGCGAGCACGCCGAGCCCGAGCCGGGCGCCGACCCGGGCGGCGACCTCCTTGCCGCCCGCCGTGCTGGCGAACAGCACGCCCCAGGGCCGGCGCTCGGTGATCAGCCGGGACAGGATTTCGACGGTGGGCCCGGTCTGGTAGCCGGCCAGGTCGTCCGAGCTTGCCGCCAGCACCCGGTCCGGTCCGAACCGGCCGGCCGTCGCCTCGGCGTCGGCCCAGCCCGGGCCGACGAACACCGCCGTGACCGCGCCACCGGTGCCGGCTGCCAGGGTGCGCGCAAGCGTCAGCAGCTGCTGGCTGACCTTGCTGACCCCCCCGTGGTCGTGGTCGAGGAGGACCCAGACGTCGCTCATGGTCAGATCAACCCCTGGGCCTGCAGGAAGTCGGCGAGCTTGACGTGGGCCTGGCCGTCGGAGTCGTCGACGACGATCCGCCGGCGCTCGGCGGACCGGGCGGACGCGCCCAGGACCACGCTGTTGGAGCCCTGGAGCCCGACCTTTGCCGGGTCGATGCCGGCGGCCGCCGCGTCGAGCGCGTCGAGGGGTTTGGACTTGGCGGTCTGGATCCCCTTGAACGAGATGTTGCGCGGCTCGTTGGCGCCCCAGTTGACGCCCACCAGCGCTGGCAGCAGCGCCTCTTCGACGTCGTAGCCGTCGTCCCGCTCCCGGTGGATCCGCACCCGGGGGCCGTCGACCGCCAGCTGCTTGGCGTAGACCAGGCCCGGCAGCCCGAGAAGCTCGGCCAGGGCTGGGGGCACCAGCGACGTGCGGGCGTCGGTCGACTCCGAGCCGCACAGGATCAGGTCGAAACCCCGCCCGGCGAGGAGCTGGGCCAGGGCGTAGGCGATCGCCAGCGCGTCCGAGCCGTGCAGCGACGGGTCCGCCAGGTGCAGGCCGCGGTCGCAGCCCATCGCCAGCGCCCGCCGGATCGCCTTGGCGACGGCTCCCTCCGGACCGACCGAGACCGCGGTCACCTCGCCGCCGTGGGCCTCCCTGAGCCGCAGCGCCTCCTCGACCGCGCACTCGTCGACCGGGTTGAGGATTGCCTCGACACTCTCCCGGTCCAGGGTGAAGTCGGAGGGGTCGAGGACCTTGTCAGCCGCGGTGTCCGGGACCCGCTTGACGCAGACCGCGATCGAGAGTGGCATAGGCGGCGCAGTGTACCGGGCCGGGAGCGGCTCAGCGCCCGACGAAGGTCGCCTTGCCCGGGCCCTGCTCCAGGAAGCTGGTGGCGCCCCGGCGCCAGTCCTCGGTGCCGAACAGCGCCGAGAACAGCCCCCGCTCCAGGTCGAGGCCCTCGTCCAGGCCCCCGACCGCCCGGTCGATGGCCCGCTTGGCCACCCGCAGGGCGACGGTCGGACCCTGGGCGTAGCGGCTCGCCGCCTGCAGCGCCTGGTCCAGCAGGTTGCCCGGCGGGAAGACGGCGTCGGCCAGGCCGATCGACAGCGCCTCGCCGGATTTGACCTGGCGACC
Organism: Actinomycetota bacterium; assembly: GCA_036781065.1. Lineage (GTDB taxonomy): Bacteria > Actinomycetota > CADDZG01 > JAHWKV01 > JAOPZY01 > DAIQBQ01. The sequence goes on along the minus strand of DAIQBQ010000082.1, from coordinate 291 downwards.
GGTGAAGATCAGCTCCTTGGCGCGGGACAGGCCGACGAGCCGGGGCAGCCGCTGGGTGCCGCCGGCGCCCGGGATCAGGCCGAGCTGGATCTCCGGCAGACCGAGAGTCGCCCGCTCGCCGATGAACCGGAAATCGGCGGCGAGGGCCAGCTCGCACCCGCCGCCGAGGGCGTAGCCGTTGACAGCCGCAATCGTGACCTTGGGCAGGTCGGCGAGCCCCCGGTAGGCGGCGTCGAGGTCCTTGCCGTACTCGTAGATGTCGGTGACCCTCATGGCGGCGAACTCCTCCAG
>DAIQBQ010000081.1:0-10476 GCA_036781065.1 Actinomycetota bacterium | reverse complement strand
CCGGCCGCAGCCGGCCCGCCCCGGCGGATCCGGATGAGTGCCGGTGCGAGCCGGCGGATCCTGGCGGTGCGTGGCTGAGACCCTGGAGTCCGTCCCCCCCGCCGCGCCGGAGCCGGGCGGTTCGCTGCCCCGCGCCGCCAGGCTGCCGGTCTGGCGCCGGGCGACGACGGGGCCGGCGTCGATCGGCCTGGCGATCGGGGCCGCGTCGATCGGCCTGGCCCTCGCCTACCTGTTGAAGGAGCCGTGCGCCACCAACGGGTGGGCCAACAACTTCCAGTACCGGCACCTCTGCTACAACGACATCCAGCCGCTGTTCTACGTGCGGGGCATCTTCAAGGGGCAGATCCCGTACAAGGACGTGTTCGTCGAGTACCCAGTGCTCATCGGCTCGTTCATGTACGTGACCGGGCGGCTGCTCGCCCTGCTGGTCACCCTGCACCTGGCCGGCAGCTACCGGGACCCGCAGTACTTCAACCTGACCGCGCTGCTGCTCGCCCCGTGCTCGCTGATCGTCACCTTCCTGCTGCGGCCGCGGGTCAGCCGGGGCCGGCTCCTGCTCTGGGCGATCGGGACGCCGACCATCCTGTACTCGTTCCTCAACTGGGACCTGCTGGCGGTGGTTGCCCTGGTGGCCGGCATCGTGCTCGCCGAGAAGCGCCGGTGGCTGTGGGCCGGGGTGGCGCTGGGGCTCGGCGCCAGCGCCAAGCTGTATCCGGGGTTCCTGCTGCCGTGCGTGGTCCTCGGGGCCTGGAGCCTGAAGGACAAACGGGGGGCGGTCCGGTCGGTGCTGGGCTTCGGGGCCGCCGCGGTAGTCGCCAACGTGCCCTGGATGGTGGCGGCCTGGAAGGGCTGGATGGGGATCTGGAAGTTCCAGGCGGGCCGCTACCCTGACTACGGCACCACCTGGTACTGGCTGGCCCACATCATCAACACCTACCACTACGCCGCCTTCTGGTCGACCAACATCGGGGGCTGGGGCAGCTTCATCGGTGACGCCGGCGGGTTGGCGTTCGGCGTGCTGACGCTGCTGATCCTCTACTCGGGGTGGCGGAGGCGGGACGAGGACGGCGAGTACCCGATGCTCCCGATCGGGCTGGCGATCATGGCGACGTTCCTGTTCGTGTCGAAGGTCAACTCGCCGCAGTACGCCATCTGGGTGCTACCGCTGCTGACCCTGGTCGACATCCCGTGGTGGGAGGTCGGCCTGTACCTGTTCGGCGACGTTGTGCTGTTCGTCTCCGGCTTCTACTGGTTCACGGACGCCAACTTCCCCGGGCCCTCCGGGTGGTCGTCGCTGTTCGAGTACTCGGTGTTCTTCCGCGCAGCGATACTGGCGGTGATCGCCCTCACTGCGGTCGGCACCGGGAGGCGACTGCTCCCGGCGTCTGAACCGGCGGTCGACCCTTCGCGGCCGTCGGGGCGGTCGGGGGCCGGCGGTGAGGCCGGTGGGGCGGGTGCCGCGCCCGCCCAGCCCGGGATGGGCAGGCACCCCGTTGGCGCCGGTGCCGGTCGGCCGGAGCGGGAACCGGAAACCGAACCCGAGGCTGAGCCCGAGCTCACCTCGCCATGACCCTGACCGCGGGCGATGCCGCCACGCCGGGCAGCGCCGGCGTGGACGGGGGCGCTCCGGGCGGCGGTGGCCCACCGAAACCGTGGAAGCCGGCGGTCACCCACAGCCTGAAGCTGTTCGTCGCCACCCGGCTCGGGCTGGGGATCCTGGCGCTGATCGCGGTGGCTGTGGTGCCATTCAACAAGGGGGCCGGGGTCCCCGGCTGGCCGGCGCCGGTCGCCCACGCCGGGTGGTCCAACCTGTTCACCGCCTGGGAGCGCTGGGATGCGTTGTGGTTCCTCCGGATCGCCGCCCACGGCTACCGCAACGCCGACGGGAGCGCCGCCTTCTTCCCGATGTACCCGCTGCTGGTGCGGGGGGTGTCGTTCCTGCTGGGCCACCACCCGCTCGCCGCCGGCCTGATCGTGTCCAACGGTTGCTTCCTCGCCGCCCTGGTGGTGTTCTACCGGCTGACCGAGCAGGAGTACTCGGCGGAATTCGCCCGGCGCTCGACCATCTACCTGGCGATCTTCCCCACCGCCTTCTTCTTCCTGGCGCCCTACTCGGAGTCGCTGTTCCTGCTGCTGGCCGTCTCCTGCTTCCTGCTCGCCCGGCAGCGCCGGTGGATCGCCGCCGGCATCGCCGGGGCGCTGGCCTCGGCGACCCGCTCGACCGGCCTGGTCCTGGTCCCAGCCCTCGGCCTGGAGGCTTACCTGCAACTGCGTGACGGCGGGGTCGCCGCCGGGCCGGTCGCCGGGGCGCTGGCGGATCGGCTCCGGCAGGCGCTCCGGCCGGCGATCGGCGTCGTTACCGCCAGCCTGGGGATCCTCGGCTACCTGGCCTACTGGAGCCTGCGTACCGGCGGCGCGCTGACCCCGTTCTCGGCCGAGGGCGGGTGGGAGCGCCGGGCGACGATGCCCTGGGCCGCGTTCTACGACGGGGTGCGGCTGGCGATCCGCTTCCTTGGCACGCCCAACGACGGCTACCAGGTGATCGACGTCGTCCTCGTCACCGCCGTACTGGCGGCCGCCGCCTGGGCAATCGTCAAGTCCCACCCGAGCTATGGCGCCTACGTCCTGTTCAGCGTCCTGCTGCCGCTGACGCTGGTGTTCCCGGGCCGGCCGCTGATGTCGCTGCCCCGGTTCGCGCTGACCATTTTCCCGGTCTTCTGGGGCATCGCCGCCCTCGACGCCCGGATAAAGAACCGGGAGCTGCTCGTCGCCGCCTCGGCCGCCGGGCTGGGCCTGCTCACCGTGCTTTTTGTAGCATGGTATTTTATCTTCTAATGTGTTATCTTATCTTATAATGTGTTATACAGGTGGCGGCGCCGGGCCGGTGATCAGCCAAAGATTTCTTCCCGACTCGCCGGAACAAGCCAGCTTTTTGTCGGTGCCTCTCCGTATAGTGGCTCGTGGATGGACGCCATCGGTCAGGCGAGGGTAAGATGCACGGCTGGAAAGTTCTAGCTCCCTACCGGAGCATTCCGGGTCCTCTTTCGGGCCTCGGGGAGTGCCCAAGGAGAACCAATGCGGGACTACGAAGCTGTGATCATCCTCGACCCACGCCTGGAAGAGGCGGCCTCCAAAGAGGCTGTGGAGCGCTTCACCAAGCTCGTCCAGGCTAAGGGCGAAGTGACCAAGATCGACGTGTGGGGCCGGCGCCGCCTCGCCTACGAGATCGGTCACCTCAGCGAGGGCATGTACCACGTCGCCAAGTTCAAGGCCGACCCGACCTTGGTCGAAGAGCTCGACCGCCTCTTCAAGCTGGGAGAGGAGTACGTCCGGGCGAAGATCGTCCGGATATCCTAGGGACCGGGGTGCGAGCCCCGAAGAGGAGGTCGGAATGTCGAATCAAGTGACGGTCGTCGGCAACCTTACCCGTGAGCCTGAGCTGCGCTATACGCCCAACGGGGCGGCGGTGTGCAAGATCGGCATCGCAGTCAACCGGCAGTACACCAACCGCAACGGCGACCGGGTGGAGCAGACCGACTTCTTCACCGTCAACGCTTGGCGCAACCTCGCCGAGAACGTCGCCCAGACGTGCAAGGTCGGCACCCGGGTGATCGTCACGGGGCGCCTGCAGTCCCGGTCCTGGGAGACCGAGGACGGGCAGAAGCGCACCGCGATCGAGATCGAGGCCGACGAGATCGGGCCCTCGCTGCGCTGGGCTGCCGCCGAGGTCGTCAAGCCCGAGCGGAACGCCGCACCGGGTGCCGACAACTGGTCCGCAGGCATGAACGAGACAACTGACCACCAGGAGGTGCCCGCTGCCACGTAAGGACACGCGCAAGGACTCGCGGGGGGCCGGCTCGTCGAAGTCGGCCAAGTCGGCCCGCCCTCAGCGCAAGAAGGTCTGCTATTTCTGCCGGGACAAGATCGCCTACGTTGACTTCAAGGACGTGGCCATGCTGCGGCGCTTCGTCTCCGACCGGGGCAAGATCCGTGCCCGGCGGGTGACCGGGACCTGCTCCCAGCACCAGCGTGAGGTGGCCCGGGCGGTCAAGAGCGCCCGGGAGGTCGCCCTACTGCCCTACGTCATCCGATGACGATGAAGGTAGTCCTGAACGCCGACATCGGCACGCTGGGCCACAAGGGAGACATCGTCGAGGTGGCGCCCGGGTACGCCCGCAACTACCTGCTCCCCCGCAAGCTCGCCTTGCAGGCGAGCAAGGGGGCGGTGCGCCAGGCCGAGGATATGCGCCGGGCGCGCATCGAGCGGGAGCGCAAGGACCGGGTGGCGGCCGAGACGCTGGCGGCGTCAATCGGCGGCCTGCAGCTGACGCTGACGGCCCGGGCCGGCGAGGACGGGCAGCTGTTCGGATCGGTGACCAACACCGACATCGCCGAGGCCCTCGTTGCCACCCTGGGCGAGGCTGCCGCGGCCGAGATCGACCGGCGCCGGATCAACCTGCCGAACCCGATCCGCAGCGTCGGCACCCACGAGTACACCGTGCACCTGCGGCCGGACCTGACCGTGGCCGGCTCGGTGGAGGTGCTCGCCCAGACCTGATGTTGCCGGTTGCCTGACCCGTAACGGCGTGCCTTCCGGGCACGCCGTTTTCGCGTCCGGCCACAGACGTTCCGGTGACCTCCGGCGAGGCCGTCGTCAGGGAGCGCACTGTTTTTTTCTCCAACGCATTGCATGCCACTCCTGGTAACCATATATTGGGCCAGCAATTCAGCGCACCACAACATCTTGTGGATAAGCACGGGGACAAGGGGTTGACGCGCGGTGGATGACACCAGCGAATCGGAGGGAAATCTGGCGGCGCCTGTGGAAAGACGGCCCGCTTTGCCGGTACTCTGGTTCCAGAACATACGTTCGGGGGGAACATGGCTACGAGACTGAGCCGGGTCGCCACAGGAAGCGGGCCCACCAGCATGGTCCCGCCCCACAACCTGGAGGCGGAAGAGTCGGTACTCGGTGCGTGCCTGCTGTCCCGGCAGGCCATCGCGACCGCACTGGAGGTGCTGTCACCCGACGACTTCTACAAACCCGCGCACACCGAGATGTTCGCCATCATGCTGGACCTCTACGCAAAGGGCGAGCCGCTCGACGCGGTCACGATCGGCGAGGAACTGAAGCGCCGGGGCAAGCTCGAGGAATTCGGGGGCAAGCCATACCTGTTCACGCTGGTCTCCGCGGTGCCGACGCCGGGGTCGGTTGGTCACTACGCGCGGATCGTCCAGGAGAACGCCACGCTGCGGCGGCTGATCGACGCCTCCCAGCAGATCCGGGATCTCGCCTTCGCCCTGCCCGAGGACGTGGAGCAGGCAGTCGACCAGTCCGAGGACCTGATCTATCAGGTGACCAACCGGCGCAGCAGTGAGGACATCGCCCACCTGAAGGACCTGCTGACCGAGAACATGGAGCTCGTCGAGAAGCTCTACGAGCGGGGCTCGGCGATTACCGGCGTCGCTACCGGGTTCACCGACCTGGACGAGCTGACCGCCGGCCTGCAGGCCTCCAACCTGATCATCGTCGCCGCCCGGCCCTCGATGGGCAAGGCGCTGGCGCTGGACACGCCGATCGCCACGCCGGCCGGGTGGACCTCGATGGGCGAGTTGGCGGTCGGCGACACCGTCTTCGACGAGCGGGGCCGCGGGTGCCGGGTCGTCGCCGTCTCCGAAGTCTACGAGGACCACGAGTGCTACGAGGTCGAGTTCGACGACGGTTCGCTGCTTGTCGCCGACGCCGGTCACCAATGGGCCACCACCTGCCCCCGGCAGTGCGAGCCGAGGGTGGTCACGACCGGGCAGATGGCCGCCGAAGGCCTGACCGTCACCATCGCCGGGCTGGAGCAGCGGCGCTGGTACGTCCGGTCGGCCGAGCCACTCGACCTGCCGGAGGCCGAGCTGGAGCTGGATCCCTACCTGCTGGGGTGCTGCCTGGCGTTCGGTGCCGCTACGGCGCCTGACCTCGATGAGGAGGGGCGGGCGGGGATCGCGGCGGAGTGCGAGCTGGCCGGGTTGCCCTACGCCGTGCTGGAGCAGCGGCGGTTGGCGATCCCGATCGACTACCTGCGGTCGTCGTACAAGCAGCGGCTCGCCCTGCTGCAGGGCGTGATGGACGTCGCCGGGGTGGCGATCGGCGACGCCGGGGTCGCCGTCGAGCTCCGGCTGGCCAGCCGCGAACTGCTGGAGCAGGTGCACCACCTGGTCTGCTCGCTCGGCCACAAGCCGGGCTCGATCCGGGCGTGGGGCGAGCTGAGCGCCGGGGAGGAAACCCAGGACTGGCTCCTGCGCTGGAACCCGCCCGATCCGGTGTTCCGGCTGCCGGGCAAGGCCGGCCGGCTGGCCACCCTGCCCGAGGGGGTCGCCGGGGTCACCCCCCGCCGGAGCATCGTCGACCTCCGGCCGATCCCGGCGGTGCCGGTGCGCTGCATCCAGGTCGACTCCCCGAGCCAGCTGTACCTCGCCGGTCAGGGCCTGATCCCGACCCACAACAGCGCCCTGGCCCTGTCGATCGCCCAGCACGTCGCTACCAACGACCACGTGCCGGTCGTCTACTTCTCGCTGGAGATGTCGAAGATGGAGCTGGTCCAGCGGCTGATGTGCTCGGAGGCCCGGGTCGACTCCAACCGGCTGCGCAAGGGGGCGCTGCAGGACTCTGACTGGCCGAAGCTGTCGCTGGCGCTTGGGCGGCTGGCCGAGGCGCCGATCTTCATCGACGACACCCCCAACGCCACGATCATGGAGATGCGGGCCAAGTGCCGGCGGATCGCCTCCAAGGGCGGGCTGGGGATGGTGATCATCGATTACCTGCAGCTGATGGCCCCGCTGAAGCGGACCGACAACCGGGTCCAGGAGGTGTCGGAGATCTCCCGGTCGCTGAAGATCCTGGCCCGGGAGCTGGAGGTGCCGGTGATCGCCCTGTCTCAGCTGTCCCGCAACGTGGAGTACCGGGCGGACAAGCGACCGCTGCTCGCCGACTTGAGGGAGTCGGGCTGCGTCACCGCCGACACCCGGATCCTCCGTGCCGACACCGGGGCCGAGGTGACGATCGGGGAGCTTTACGAAACGGGAGAACGCAACATCCCGGTGTGGACCATGGACCAGAACTTGAAGCTGGTGCAGGGAGTGATGACCCATGCATTCTCAAGCGGCATCCAAGAGGTGTTCCGTCTCCGGCTCGCCTCCGGCCGCGAAGTAAAGGCCACCGCCAGCCACCCGATCTACACCTTCGACGGCATGAAACCCCTTGGGCGGCTCGCCTACGGCGAGCGCGTCGCCGTCGTCCGGCAGATCCCCCAGCCGGCGTCGGCTACACGATCAGCGCTGGCAACCGAGTTAGGTCGCCCGGTCCACGTTACAAGTTGTCCATCGCGTGCCTCGATCGGGAGGCTGGGAACGATCCTTCATGCCCCCGATCTGACACGGTTATCGGAATCAGACATATTTTGGGATCGAGTGGTGAGCAAAGAGTCCCTTGGGGAATGTCCAGTATTCGATGCAACGGTGCCAGACACCCATAACTTCGTAGCAAATCAGATAATCATCTCGAATAGCATCGAGCAGGATGCGGATGTTGTCATGTTTATCTATCGTGACGAGGTTTACCATCCTGACTCGCCGCAGCGGGGCATCGCCGAGCTGCACATCTCCAAGCACCGCAGCGGGCCGATCGGCAAGGTCGAGCTGACCTTCCTCGAGCACTACACCAAGTTCGCCAACCTCGCCCGGGGCATGTGACCGCCCGGGCAGGTAGGCTTGCGGAGGGCGAATAACAGCAATGTCATCCGATCCCCACACGGTGCAGATGCCGCTGCCCAACCGTGACCTCGCCGCAGGGCGCCAAGGCCAACCGGCGAGCACCCAGGGCTCAAGCCACCTGGTTGTCCAGGGGGACAGCCGTGACCTTGGGTTCATCGGCAACGAATCTGCCCACCTCATCTGCACCAGCCCGCCGTACGGGTCGTTGAAGGAGTACCCGGATCACCCTGGTCAGCTGGGGAACATCGCCGAATATGACGAGTTCCTGGCGGAGCTGGACAAGGTGTGGCGGGAGTGCTTGCGGATCCTGGTGCCTGGCGGCCGGGTAGCCTGCGTCGTGGGTGATGTGTGCATCTCCCGGCGGCGGGGGGGTCGCCACCACGTCCTTCCGCTGTCGGCAGATCTCCAGGTCCGGGCCCGGGCGATCGGCTTTGACAATGTCACACCGATCCGGTGGCTGAAAGTGGCGAACATCCACCTCGAGGCGTCACGGTCGAGCCGGTACCTCGGCAAACCCAATCTCCCTAATGGAGTGATCAAGAACGATCTCGAACATATCCTGCTCTTCAGGAAGCCGGGGGGCTACCGCAAACCGTCAGCGTGGCAGGAGGAGCAGTCGTTCATCCCCACTGACGACTACTCAAGATGGTTCTCGGCCGTGTGGACCGACGTCAACGGGCAACTCCGCAACGGTCACCCAGCGCCCTACCCGTTGGAGATCCCGAGGCGGCTGATCCGGATGTTTTCCTTTGTAGGCGACCTTGTCGTAGATCCCTTTGGGGGAACGGGAACAACTGCCCTGGCGGCCATCGAGACCGGACGCAATTCGGTCTCGGTGGATATTGATCCGGGGTACGTGGACATGATGGAGGCCCGGCTCGGCAAGGTCGCAGCACTACGTGCGATCGAGATCCGCAGGCAAGAGGCAACACGGGTGAGCGCCAGCGCCGGGTCGTGGCAGCAGTAGAGGGCCGGGCGCTGGCCGCTTAGCTACAACTACAGATTGTGGAGTTTTTTCGCCGAACGCCTAAAAGCCGGAACAACTCCACAATTCCGCGCTGATCCGTAGGTCCGACGCGCCGAACCTGCCCAACGTAACGAAAGCGTCACGCCGCAGTGCTATCATGACGGCATGACTGATTGCAGGACCTTCACCGTGCGTCTTGATGCCAAGGAGGCACGGCGAGTCGAGTTTGTGGCCCGCGTCGGCGAGCTCTCGGTCAACGACGTCTTCCGGCAGGCCTTGCAGATCTACATCGACCACAAGAAGGCCGACCCCGAGTTCATGGCCCGGGTGCAGGAGACCCTTGCCGCGGACGCTGCCATCGCCAGCCAGCTGCAGCCGGCCGCGGCCGGAGGGGAGAAGGCAGCAGGGACAGGGGGGGCATGACCCAGAACGGCCAGGCGACCCTCGAGGCTCCGCCGCGCAAGGACAACTACAAGTGGGTCGCGCTGTCGAACACGACGGTGGGCATCATGCTGGCCACGATCGACGCCTCGATCCTGCTGATCGCCATGCCCGACATCTTCCGGGGCGTCAAGCTCAACCCGCTCGACTCCTCCAACACCTTCTACCTGCTGTGGATGATCCTGGGCTACCTGATCGTGAGCAGCGTGCTCGTGGTCAGCCTCGGCCGCCTCGGCGACATCAAGGGCCGGGTGCGCATGTACAACCTCGGCTTCGTCATCTACACGTCGTCGTCGCTGTTGCTGGCGATCGACTGGATGACCGGCACCCACGGGGCTGACTGGCTGATCGGCTGGCGGGTCGTGCAGGGCGTCGGCGGGGCCTTCCTGATGGCCAACACCGCGGCGATCCTGACCGACGCCTTCCCCCGCAACCAGCGGGGCCTGGCCCTCGGCATCAGCAACGTCGCAGGCATCGCCGGAACCTTCATCGGGCTGATCCTCGGCGGCGTGCTGGCCCCGATCAACTGGCGGCTGGTCTTCCTGGTCTCGGTACCGCTCGGCCTGTTCGGCACCATCTGGGCCTACAAGGTGCTCCAGGAGCGGGGCGAGCTGCACGCCTCCCGGATCGACTGGCTCGGCAACCTCACCTTCGCCCTCGGCCTGATCCTGGTGATGGTCGGCATCACCAACGGCATCCTGCCCTCGGGCGGCCACGCCATGGGCTGGACCAACCCGACCACGATCGTGGAGCTCGCCCTCGGGGTGGTGCTGCTGGTCGCCTTCGGCTTCATCGAGCGGGTGGTCCCCAACCCGATGTTCCGGCTCGCCCTGTTCAAGATCCGGGCGTTCACCGCGGGGACGCTGGCCAGCTTCCTCGCCGCCTGCGCCCGGGGCGGGCTGATGTTCATGCTGATCATCTGGCTGCAGGGGATCTGGCTGCCCCAGCACGGCTACAGCTTCGAGAACACCCCGCTCTGGGCGGGCATCTACATGCTCCCGCTGACCCTTGGGATCCTGCTTGCCGGCCCGCTGTCGGGCATCCTCTCCGACCGCTTCGGTGCCCGGGGCTTCTCTACCGGCGGCATGATCGGGACCGGGGCGATGTTCATCTTCCTCAGCCTGCTGCCGGTCAACTTCAGCTACACCCCCTTCGCCCTGCTGCTGTTCATGGAGGGGTGCTGCATCGGGGCGTTCGCCTCGCCGAACCGGGCGGCGGTCATGAACAGCCTGCCCCCGGCCGACCGTGGCGCTGGCGGCGGCATGAACGCCACCTTCCAGAACTCGGCCCAGGTGCTGTCGATCGGG
>DAIQBQ010000080.1:0-10662 GCA_036781065.1 Actinomycetota bacterium | reverse complement strand
AGGCCCCCGGCTTCGGCGACCGCCGCAAGGCCATGCTCGGTGACATCGCCATCCTCACCGGTGGCCAGGTCATCAGCGAGGAAGTCGGCCTGAAGCTGGACAACGTCGACCTCGACGTGCTCGGCCGGGCCCGCAAGGTCGTGGTCACCAAGGACGAGACGACGATCGTCGACGGCGCTGGCGACGCGGACCAGATCTCTGGCCGGGTCAACCAGATCCGCACCGAGATCGACAACACCGACTCGGACTACGACCGGGAGAAGCTGCAGGAGCGGCTGGCCAAGCTGGCCGGCGGCGTCGCCGTGATCAAGGTCGGGGCGGCCACCGAGGTCGAGCTGAAGGAGAAGAAGCACCGCATCGAGGACGCCGTGCAGGCGACCAAGGCCGCCGTCGAGGAGGGTGTTGTCCCCGGCGGTGGCGCCACGCTGCTGATCTCGGCCAGCGCGCTGGACAAGCTGGAGAGCGACCTGCAGGGCGACGAGCGCTCTGGGGTCGGCATCGTGCGCCGGGCGCTCGAGGCGCCGCTGAAGCAGATCGCCACCAACGCCGGCCTCGAGGGCGGGGTCGTGGCCGAGAAGGTGCGATCGCTGCCGAAGGGCCAGGGGCTCAACGCCGCCACGGGCGACTACGAGGACCTGATGAAGGCCGGCATCATCGACCCGGCCAAGGTTACCCGGTCGGCGCTGCAGAACGCCTCGTCGATCGCCGCGCTGTTCCTCACCACCGAGGCGATCATCGTCGAGAAGCCGCAGAAGGAAGCCGCCCCGGCGATGCCGGACCACGGCGGGGGCATGGACTTCTAGGGGGATCGGGCACCACGATCGGGGGCCGGGCGGTTTCCGGCCCCCGCTTCGCGCCCGGGGGCGGGGGGCGGTTCTCGTCCGGCGCGGTGGGGATTCGCCGCAAGCGCGGAACATCTCCCCCGCCGGTGGACTGGCCCCGCCGGCTGCTACGGCCGGATCCGCTCCGCCAGCTCGGCCAGCAACCCGCCCGCCTCGGTCCCGAGCAGCCCGGCGCCGCCCAGCCACCCCAGCGCCCGGTCGACGTGCTCGTTCACCGTCGACCTCGATGCCTCCAGCGCCCCCGAGGCGGCCACCGCCTCCCGGACCGCGACCAGGTCCGCCGCGGTGGCGTGCGGGTCGCCCCAGCGGGGGACGACGACGCCGCGGGCCAGGGCGTCGGCAATCAGCGCGGTCGGCTTGCCCCGGCGCAGGTCGGACTCAGCATCCTTGCCGGTGGCCGCCGGGTCGCCGAACAGCCCGAGCAGCTCGTCGGCCCGGTAGAACGCCTCCCCGACCGCCACTGCGTACCCCTGGAGCGCCCGGGCGACCGGCTCCGGCGCCCCGGCCAGGGCGATCCCGACGCCGACCGGTCCCTCGACGCTGTAGCTGGCGGTCTTCAGGTGCCCGATCAGCGGGGCGTCCGGGGCCCCCGCCGCGCCGGCCTCCAGGATGTCGAGGTACTGGCCGGCCACCGCGCTCACCCGCATCGCCTCCAGGGCCGGCTCGGCCCGGTCCAGCGTCTCGGCGGGGAACCCGGAGGCGGCGAACATGGCGTCGGAGAGCACGAGGGCCAGGTCCCCCGCCAGCACCGCCACCGACACACCGTAGGCGTCGGCGTCCTCACCGCCCCCGGCCGCCCGGCGCTCGGCGGCGAGGCGCCGGTGGAGTGCCGGCTTGCCCCGCCGGAGGACCGCCTGGTCCATCACGTCGTCGTGGAGGATGGCGAAGGTGTGGAGCAGCTCCAGGCTGGCCGCCGCCGCCAGGATCGGCCCGGGGCCGGCGGCGGCCGGGCCCCCGGCCCCAGCCCCCCCGCCGGCCTGGTAGGCGCACCAGCACAGGATCGGCCGGATCCGCTTGCCCCCGGTGGCGGCCGCCGCGCTGACCAGGTCGACCAGTGCCGCCGAATCTGCGGCGAGGACGGCCATGCGCTCCCGCTGCGCGGCCAGAAACGACAGCAGGGCCTGATCGATCGCCTGGCGAAGGCCGGAGAGGGAGGTCATCGACTCCGCCGAGCGTAGCAGCGGCGAAGTGCCACGGCGCGTAAACCTTCTGCTAGTCTTCCGCCTCGTGATCGGGCGGCCCAAACGAGCCAACATTCCCTCTGAAGTGCAGGCAAGCCGTGGCACCTCGCGCCGCGGCAAGATCGTGCTGGCCATACTCGCCGCCTGCACGCTGATCCTGACCGGGTGCCTCAACGGCCCGATGAGCTCGCTCGACGCCCAGGGACAGTTCGCCCGGAGCGCCAACCGCCTGTTCGAGGACGTCTTCGTGATCGTCGTCATCGTCTTCGTGCTGGTGGAGGGGGCCATCGTCTGGTTCCTGTTCAAGTACCGGGAAAAGCCCGGCGACCCAATCCCGGTGCAGATTCACGGCCACACCCGAGCTGAGGTGGTCTGGACCGTGATCCCGGCGCTGATCCTGGCCGGGGTTGCCATCCCGACGGTCAAGATGATCTTCGACTTCGCCGCCGTGCCGCCGGCCGCCACCCGGATCGACGCCTGCGTCACCGGTCACCAGTGGTGGTGGGAATACCAGTACATGAAGACGAACAGCGAGACCTGCCCGCACATCGGCAACGTCGACGCCAACACGGTAAGTGTCACCACTGCCAACGAACTCCACATCCCGATTAAGACCCCCGTCTACCTTACCCTGCAATCGGTCGACGTCATCCACTCGTTCTGGGCGCCCAAGCTCAACGGCAAGCAGGACCTGGTCCCCGGGCACAGCAACCACATCACCATCGAAGCGGACAAGCCCGGGGTCTACCTCGGTCAGTGCAGCCAGTACTGCGGGCTGTCGCACGCCAACATGCGCCTCCGGGTGATCGCCCAGACCCGGAGCGACTACGACGCCTGGCTGAGCGCCCAGGAGCAGCCGGGAGCCGTGCCCACCGATCCCCAGGCCCTCGCCGGCATGCAGCTGTTCTTGAACGGGCGCAACGGCTCCGGCTACTTCGCCAACAAGTCCGACCCGGCCTGTTCCGGCTGCCACACCATCGACGGTCTTTCGGTCAACGGGGTGCAGGCGCTGGGCACAAAGGGCCCGAACCTCACCCACCTCGAATCCCGCCTGTACTTTGCCGGGGACACCTTCCAGCTGACCGACGCCAACCTGCACAGCTGGCTGGAGAACCCGCCGGCCATGAAGCCCGGCGTCGACATGCCCGATCTCGGGCTGACCCAGGGCGAGATCTCCGATCTGATCGCCTACCTGGACACGCTACGGTGAGCCGGACAACGCGCGAGGATGCGATGATGCGGGAGGTGGTGACATGGCGACGATAGTGTCCGCACAGCAGGGCTTCGCGGCCCGGCCGGCGTCCAAGAGCGGTTTGTTCAGCTGGATCACCACGGCCGACCACAAGCGGATCGGCATCCTCTACGGCTACACCGCCTTCTTCTTCTTCCTGATCGGCGGCTGCGAGGCATTGCTGATCCGGCTGCAGCTGGCCCGGCCGAACGGGACGGTGCTTACCGCAAACCAGTACAACACCCTCTTCACGATGCACGGCCTGACCATGATATTTCTCGTGATCATGCCGCTGTCCTCGGCAGTCATCAACTACTTTGTCCCGCTGCTTATCGGCGCCCGGGACGTCGCCTTCCCCCGGCTGAACGCGTTCAGCTACTGGGTGTTCCTCGCCGGTGGGTTGTTCCTCTACTCCAGCTTCATCTTCGGCGGGGCACCCAACGGCGGCTGGTTCGGCTACGCCCCGCTGACCTCGCTGTACTCGCCTGGCCACGGGCTCACCTTCTACGCCCTCGGCCTGCAGATGCTGGGCATCGCCTCGATCGCCGCTGCGGTCAACTTCATCACCACCATCCTCAACCTGCGGGCGCCGGGCATGAGCCTGATGCGGATGCCGGTGTTTGCCTGGATGTCGCTGGTCACCTCCTTCCTGCTGGCTTTCGCCATGCCGGTGATCGCCGTCGCCCTGTTCCAGCTGACCTTCGACCGGCTGTGGGGCTCCAACTTCTACAACGTGGCCCACGGTGGCGACCCGTTGCTGTGGCAGAACCTGTTCTGGCTGTTCGGGCACCCGGAGGTCTACATCCTGATCCTGCCGGCAATGGGCATCGTGTCCGAGGTCTTACCGGTGTTCTCCCGGAAACCGCTGTTCGGCTACTCGGCGGTGGTCTTCTCGGGGATCTTCATCGGCTTCATGGGCTGGGGCGTGTGGGCGCACCACATGTTCACCGTCGGCCTCGGGCCGTACGCCAACTCGGCCTTCGCCGTGTCGACGATGTTCATCGCCGTGCCCACCGGCGTGAAGATCTTCAACTGGACCGCCACCCTGTGGCGGGGCTCGATCCGGTTCCGCACGCCGTTGCTGTTCGCGGTCGGCATGGTGGCGATGTTCGTGATCGGCGGCCTGTCCGGGGTCACCCATGCCCTGGTGCCGTCCGACTACGAGCAGCACGACACCTACTACATCGTGGCGCACTTCCATTACGTGCTGTTCGGTGGTGCCTTGTTCGGGTTGTTCGCCGGTTTCTATTACTGGTTCCCAAAGGTGACCGGGCGCATGATGAACGAGAAGTTGGGCAAGCTCCATTTCTGGGTGATGCTGATCTCGTTCAACGTCACCTTCTTCCCCATGCACATCCTCGGGTTGATGGGCCAGCCGCGCCGCACCTACACCTATCCCAACGGGCTGGGATGGGGCGGCTACAACCTGACCGAGACGGTCGGCTCCTTCTTCATCGCGCTGTCCATGTTGATCTTCATGTACAACTGGGTGATGTCCAAGCGGAAGGGCGCCGTTGCCGGCCCCGACCCGTGGGACGCCCGCACGCTGGAGTGGACGATCCCGTCGCCACCCCCCGAGCACAACTTCGACGAGATCCCCCATGTCCGGGAGCGGGACGACTTCTGGCACCGTAAGTACGCCGAGGACCCGACCGGGCGCCCGCTGCCGATCCCCGTCGGTGGGTCCGACGAGCACGCTCAGGCGGAGGGGAGCGGAGGTCACGCCGCACCGCACATGCCCTCCCCCTCGTTCTGGCCGGCGGTCGCCGCACTCGGCTTGCCGCTGGTCGGCTGGGCGCTGGTCTTCGGGTTCTACTGGTTGCTTGCGATCGGGATGCTGACGACCTTCGTCGGCATGTTCGGCTGGGTCGCCGAGCCCTTGGTGGCTCCGCTTCACCGCCCGGCGGGAGGGCAATAGCTTGGCGATCGAAACCGCGTTCCACGGCACCCCCGAGGGGCCGGTCGAGGAGCACCCGACCGCCCTCGGGATCGACAGCCGCAAGCTGGCGGTCTGGATGTTCCTGGGCTCGGAGTGCCTGTTCTTCGGCGCCCTGATCTCGACCTACCTGCTGTTCCGCACCCACACCAACGGCGGGCCGACCGCCCACTCGATCTTCAACATCCCCTACACCTCGGTGTCGACCTTCGTGCTGCTCATGAGCTCGCTGACCATGGTGCTGGCGCTGGCCGGCATCCAGAAGAACGACATCCGCAGCTTCCGCATCTGGCTGCTCGCCACCGCCTTCCTGGGGATGACCTTCGTCGGCGGGCAGGTCTACGAGTTCACCGACTTCTTCCACCGGGGCTTCACGATCAAGACCAGCGCCTACGGATCGTCGTTCTTCATGCTCACCGGGTTCCACGGCGCCCACGTCACGATCGGGATCATCATGCTGCTGACCCTGTACCTGCTTTCGAAGCAGGGCAAGCTGCCGAGTTCCGACTCGCTGAAGGTGGAGCTGGTGGGGCTCTACTGGCACTTCGTCGACATCGTCTGGATCATCATCTTCACGGTCGTGTACCTGATCCCGGCGTCGAAGAAATGAGCGATGCCGTCCAGGCAGTGGAGCACGCCGAGCATGTCCACCCGGGCCCGGTCGAGTACATCCACGTCGCCATCTTCCTGGCGATCATCACCGCCTGCGAGGTGGCGGTCTTCTACCTGCACGCCCTGTCGCCGGTCCTGGCCCCGGTCCTGATCGGGATGGCGGTCATCAAGTTCGGCACCGTCGTCGCCTACTTCATGCACCTCAAGTTCGACACCCGGATCTTCCGCAGGTTCTTGATCATGGGCATCGGCGTAGCGCTGATCGTGTTCTACGTGTCGGTGGTCATGATCAGTCACTACCTGTAGCCGCACGGGTGGCCCGTGATCGCCGCCATCGCCTACCCGCCGGGACAGGGTCCCTGGGCGTTCAACGCTCCCGTCCAGGCCCTTGTGGTTGCCGAGATGCTCGGCCTCGGTGCCGCCTACTGGGCGGCGCTGCGCCTGCTCGGACCGCGCTACGTCGAGCCGGGGGAGGCGACGGCCACCCGCAGGCAGGTGACCTGCTTCGTGCTGGCGCTGGTGTTCCTGATGATCGGCGAGGGCTGGCCGCTGGCGCAGATCGCCAACAACTACCTGTTCAGCGCCCATATGGTCCAGCACATCATCTTCATGATGGCGGTGCCGCCACTGTTACTCCTGGGCACTCCGTCGTGGCTGGCCCGCATCCTGGTGCACCGGCCGGGGGGGTTCCCGCTGATGAAGCGGATCACAAAGCCGATCCCGGCGACCGCCATCTTCAACGGCATCCTGCTGGTCAGCCACTGGCCGGCCTTCCTGAACCTGACCGTGCACAACCAGGGGATCCACATCGCCGACCACCTGCTGCTGCTCTTCGGTGGGCTGATCATGTGGTGGCCGGTCCTGTCCCCCCTCCCGGAGCTGCCGCGGCTCTCCTATCCGGCGCAGATGCTCTTCCTGTTCGTGCAGAGCATCATCCCGACGATCCCGGCGTCGTTCCTCACCTTCGCCTCGAAGCCGCTGTACAGCTACTACGCGACGGTGCCCCGGGCATTCGGGATCTCGGCGCTGAACGACACCCAGCTGTCCGGCATCATCATGAAGCTCGGCATGGGCGTCGTGTTGTGGACCGTAATTGCGGTGATATTCTTCCGCTGGTCCGCCCGCGAGGAGCGGCCTGGCCGTCCGGCGGACGAGCTGGAATGGCAGGAAGTCGAGCGGGCCTTGAACCGGGGAGCTGAATGAACGAAGACGTCCGCGAGCGCGTGCTGTTCCCGGTCGTGGTTCCGATCGGAATTCTGGCCGGGATCGCCCTGGTCCTGTTCCTCTTCTCGCGGGTCCTGCTGCACGTACCCCGCGGCGTTGCGGTGGCGGTAGCCCTGCTCACCGGTCTCAACATCCTGATCACCTGCGCCATCATCTCGGTACGCCGGATCCGCGGCTTCGCCGTGTTCGCCCTGGTCATCGCCATCATCATCCCGGGCGGGATCGGCGCCGCGGCGGCGGCCAAGGTGATCAAGGTGACCGTCCCGGCCAAGCCGGTAGCGGCCAAGCCGACCGCACCGCCGCCGTTCAAGCTGAGTGCCAACAACACCGCGTTCAGCACGACCACGATCAACCTGCAGGAACAGAACGGCAACGCCACCATCGACTTCACCAACAACGACTCCGTGCCGCACAACGTGCACATCTACAACGGAGCCGACGACACCGCCCCGTCGCTGTTCTCGGGAGCGATCGTCCCGGGCGGCAGCGAGGCCACCTACAACATCACCGGCCTGCAGCCGGGCACCTACTTCTTCCACTGCGACGTCCACCCGGCAATCATGACCGGCAAGATCGTGGTCACCGCCTTCACGGGTGCCGGGGGCTCGTCGGCGTCGTCCAACAACATCACGATCACCGCGGCCAACACGGCGTTCTCCAAGACGTCGCTCAGCTTCACCGCCGGATCGCCGGTGACCATCAAGTTCGTCAACAACGACACCGTGCCTCACAACATCCACATCTTCCAGGGGACCAGCGCCACCGGTACCTCGGTGTTTACCGGGACGATCGCCAACCCCGGCGACACCGAGACCTACAACGTCGGGCCGTTGCCCGCGGGCACCTATTTCTTCCACTGCGACATCCACCCGGCACAGATGACCGGGACCATCACCGTCAGCTGAGCCGGAGTAGGCCCGCGCTATAGTGGGCGGGGCCCCGCGGCCCACTCTCAAGGACATCCGTGACTCGCTTCCAGAAACTCGCCGTCGCGACCACCGCGATGACGCTGTTCCTCATCGGTGTCGGCGGGACCGTCCGGGCGACCGCCTCCGGCCTCGGGTGTGCCAACAACTGGCCTACCTGCCATGGCGGCTTGTTCCCGCCGCTCAACTTCCACGCGATCGTCGAATACTCGCACCGGATCTCGGCGTCGGTGGTGGTGGTGCTGGTGCTCGCCCTGGCCGCCTACGCCTGGCTCAAGTTCCGGTCGGTGGGGACCATCTTCTGGCCCGCCCTGGCCAGCCTGCTGGTGGTGGGGTCGCAGGCGTTCCTGGGCGAGCTGGTGGTCAAGTCCAACCTCAACCCACATCTGGTCGTTGCCCACTTCGCCACCTCGCTGGCGCTGCTCGCCCTGGTGGTGGCGACCACCGTCAACGCCTTCCGGCCCCGCGGCGGCCACTTCGGCCCGCTGGCCAAACTGGCGGTGGTGGTGGCCGGGCTGACGGTGACCGAATGCATCCTCGGTGCCTACGTCACGCAGTGGGGTGCCGCCCTGGTCTACGCCGACTGGCCGCTGTTCGACGGCCGGGTGATCCCGACCTTCGGCCAGCCCAACGACACCATCATGTTCATCCACCGGGTGGTCGCCGTCGCCCTGGCGGTCGGCATCGGGGTGCTGCTGATCGCGGTGATCCGGGCCAGCAGGCACGGCGTTCTCCGCGTCCTGGCCTGGACCGCGGCGGCGATGTGGATCCTCCAGGCGATGGCCGGAGCCGCTCAGATCTGGACCAGGCTGGCCGACTGGTCGGTGGTCTCCCATGTGCTCGGGGCGGCGATCCTGTGGGCGTCGTCGGTGGGCATCGCCTGCCTCGCCTACCGGGTGACACCGGGTGCGCCGGTGGCCCACGCCGCCGCCGGGGAGCGCGGGGCCGGCCGCGGCCATACCGCGGAGCGGGTGCGTGCCTACTTCATGCTGACCAAGCCCCGGGTGATCGAGCTGCTGCTGATCACGACCGTCCCGGCGATGGTGGTGGCGGACAAGGGCTGGCCATCGCCGTGGCTGCTCGCCGCCACGCTGATCGGGGGCTCGCTCGCCGCCGGCGGGGCCGGGGCGATCAACTGCTACGTGGACCGGGACATCGACGACATCATGGAGCGCACCTCCGGCCGCCCGGTGCCGGCCGGGCGCATCGAGCCGCCGCGGGCGCTGGTGTTCGGGGTGGTCCTGGAGCTGGCGAGCTTCGCCTTCCTGTGGTGGACGGTCAACCTGGCCGCCGCCTCGCTGGCGGTGGGGGCCACCGTGTTCTACGTCTTCGTCTACACGCTGTGGCTCAAGCGGGCGACGCCGAGCAACATCGTCATCGGCGGTGCCGCCGGGGCCGCGCCGGTGCTGGTCGGCTGGGCAGCGGTCACCGGCCGGGTCGGGCTCCCGGCCCTGGTGATGTTCGCGATCATCTTCTACTGGACCCCGCCCCACTTCTGGGCGCTGTCGATGCGCTACGAGGAGGACTACGCGTCCGCCAAGGTGCCGATGCTCCCGGTGATCCAGGGCCGGCCGGCGACGGCCCGCCACATCGTCCTGTACACGCTGTCGCTGGTCGGCGTCAGCCTGGTGATGGCGGAGTGGCTGGGGCCGATCTACCTGGTGCTGGCCGTCGTGCTGGGCGCCCTGTTCGTCCGCCGGTCGCTGGCCCTGCTCAAGGCGCCGGACGACAACCGGGAGGCGATGCGGCTGTTCCACTTCTCCATCGCCTACCTGAGCCTGCTGTTCGTCGCGATGGCCGCCGACCGGCTGATCGGCGGCAGCCTGACCGATGTCGCGTCCACCGTGGTGGTGATCACCGGTGCCGGCATCTTCGCCGCCTTCCAGCTGGCGATCGGCGTCGAGGCGTGGCGCTGGCGGCGCCGGGTGGCATCGACCGCGGAGGTATAACCCAAAGCGTGGGCAAGCTCGACGACCTCCGGACGATCCTCGCCGGCCTGCCCAGGGCGGTCGTCGCCTACTCCGGCGGGGTGGACTCGGCGCTGCTGGCCGAAGTGGCGCACCAGGAGGCTGGGGCGCTGGCGGTCACCGCCGACTCGCCGTCGGTTCCCCGGCGGGAACTGGCCGCCGCCACCGCCCTGGCCACCGGGCGCGGCTGGCGCCACCGGGTGGTGGGGACGGCGGAGCTGGATGACCCCCGCTACGCCGCCAACCCGGTCGACCGCTGCTACCACTGCAAGTCCGCACTGCTCGACCAACTGGCCGGGTTGGGCTCCCCGGTGCTGATGGGAACCGTCGTCGACGACCTGGGCGACTGGCGCCCCGGCCAGCGGGCCGCCACCGAGCGGGGCGCCCGCCACCCGATGGTCGAGGCCGGGCTGACCAAGACCGACGTCCGCGAGTTCTCGTCCCAGCTCGGCCTGCCGACCGCGGCCAAGCCCGCCTCGGCCTGCCTGGCCAGCCGGCTCGCCTACCGCGTCCCGGTCACCCGCTCGGCGCTCGCCCGGGTGGAGCAGGGGGAGGAATACCTGGACTCGCTCGGCTTTACGGTGCGGCGGGTGCGAGACCTGGGGGGCGACGCGGCCCGGGTGGAAGTGGGCCTGGAGGAACTGCCCAGGATGGTGCCCCTGGCGGGGCGGGTGACCACCGAACTGCTCCGGCTCGCCGGAGCGGTCGAGTTCGTTCACTTTGACGACGAGCGATGTCCAGGC
>DAIQBQ010000079.1:0-10758 GCA_036781065.1 Actinomycetota bacterium | reverse complement strand
CTCAGAGCCCATCCCTTGGAATTACTCATCTAGTAGCCGTAGCCCCTGCCCGCCGATGTCGGGGTAGGGCTGGGCGAGGGCGACGCTGGGGTCTTGGCGACCACCACCGGGGTCCCGTCGGGCGCCATCGCGTGCCAGGTGCCGCCGAAGCTGGAGACGCCTTCGCCCTTGTCCGACTTGGGGCCGCCGTCGTAGGCGAAGGTGTACAGCGGGTAGCCGGCGTAGGTGACCCGGGTGCCGTCGGGGGCGGTGACCGTGCTGAGCAGCGACGACATGACGCCGCTCATCGCCATGCCGGCGTTCATCCCGCTCGGCAGCGACACCGGGGGCCAGGCCGCGGCGCAGCCGGTGGCGGTGGTGCAGGTGACCTTCTTCCCGGATTCCGAGCTCAGCACGTACAGCGTCTGCCCGTTCCCGTTGACCAGAACCGTGCCCAGTCCGCTGACCGACGACGTGTCGATCGTATAGGCCGCCTGGGAGCCCGAGCTGGCGGTGGAGGACGGGGCGGTGGAGGACGGGGCGGTCGAGGCCGTGGCGGTCGCCGCCGGCATCGCGGTGGAGGACGGCGGCCTGGTTGGCGTCGTGCCGGTGTTGGTGCTCTTGCTGCACGCCGCCAGCGCCAGCAGAGCGGGGACGGTCAACCCTGCCGCGATCCGGTACCGAGTGTTGCCGACCCCCCGCTTCCTCCTGTCCATCTGGCCACCTCCTGAGCAAACGTTCCCGGCGTGATCTCTCGTGTGCTGCTGGATGGCTCCCGGGCGAGATTGCCAGCGAGTCGCCCGGCCGCCGCTGGTAGCCTTCCCAAGCTAGTGGACACCGACGCCCCCGGACCGGTCTCCGACGACGAGCTCGTCGAGGTAGCGGAGCCGAACCCCCTGCTGGCCCGGGTCGACGGGCTGTGCTCCACCCGGAGCTGGGACGAGCTGGTCGTCCTCGCCCGGCACTGCCGGGAGGCCTACGAGCGGGGCAAGCAGCTGTGGCCGATCGCCGAGCACATTGACTACCGGTTGGCGCTGGAGGCGCCGGCTGCCTACGCCGCCGCCGTGATCACCCCGACCGCCGGCCGGTTTGCCGCCGGGCCACTGACCGAGGTCGCCGCCTCGACCCACACCTTCGCCGATCTGGCGCCGCATCTTCCCTCACCCCAGGTCGCCGGTGTGGTTGCCGCCGAGCGGGTGCTGCGCGGGGAGGACCTGAGCGGCGAGCCGGGCGCCCACCGGGAGGTGCTGGAGCTGCCGATGCGCCTTGAGGCCTGGGAACCGGCATACCCGCTCGCAACGTTCAAGGCGCATGAGGCCGCCTTCCCCGCCCCGGAGCTTGGTTCCGTGACCGGGGACGGCGCCGGTACGCCCGGGGAGGTCCTCGACGAGCCGGAACTGGTGCGGGCGCTGCTGGAGGTGGTCGCCACCTGGGTGACCGGGTCGTCGGGGCGGGCCGATGCGGTGGTCGTTGCGGGCGGAGCGACCGAGGCGATCGCCACCCTGGGGGTGCCCCGCTTCCGGATGGGCCCGGCCGCCGCCGGTGACGCCCTGGCCCTGATCGGGTGGGCGGCCGCCAGCGGGGGAGCCCACGGGCGGCGGCGCGGGGCGGCGGCCGGCCGGTCGTCGGCCTGGTGGGCCGGCACTGCGCTGTGCGACCTGGAGTGGCCGGTCGAGCCGCCCGAGCTGGCCGCCGGGCTCGAGCGGCTCCGCTGGTACCGCTGGGAGCCCCCGTCGCTCACCGGCGGGTGGAACCTGCACCTGGCCGTCGAGGACCCTGAGGAGGGCTGGGCCGCCGCGCTCGGCGCTCAGGACCGGGCCGAGTGAGGTCGGTCGGCGGCGCCTTGGCGGATCGCACGGCGAGGGTCCGCAGATGGCCGCGACGGCTGCTGGCGCTGTTCGTCGTGCTGCTGGCCGTCGTCCTGATCGTCGCTGTGCTCGGGGCGGCGGTGGTGGCGGTGCTGTGGCCGCTGACCCCCCCGGTGTCCGATGCCGGCGCCCGCGTCGACCGGCTGCTCGCCGCCAACAGAACCACCCCGATGGCCGCCCTGCCGACCCCGGACCCGGTCGGGGAGGCGATCATCGCCACCGAGAACAGCCGGTTCAGCTCCGACTTCGGCCTCGACCCGATCAGCGTCGTCCGCACCGGGTTCAACATGCTGCGGGGAAGCGCCGACCAGGGCGCCGCCACGCTGGAGATCCAGCTGGCCAAGAACCTGTACACGCCGGGCCGGGGCGGCATAGGGCCGAAGATCGAGCAGGTCGAGCTCGCCTTCAAGCTCGACAGCCGGTACAGCAAGGACGAGGTCCTGTTGCTGTACCTCAACGCCGCCTACTACGGCCATGGCAACTACGGGCTGGCTGCCGCCGCCCGGAACTACTTCGGCGTGACCCCCGCCCAGCTGACCTGGGCCCAGGCGAGCCTGCTGGCCGGGCTGGTCCAGGCACCGACGGCCTACGACCCGTACCGCCATTTCGCCTTGGCGAAGAGCCGCCAGCGCCATGTGCTCGACCGGCTGGTCGCCACCGGGGTGCTGACCTCCGCCGCGGCCGATAACGTCTACGCCACGCCGCTCACCCTGCGCTAGCGTTCGGCGAGCCACTTCGCCTTCTGGGTCTTTTGTGTGCAAAAACGTATATATATGATCGTTTTTTGCGCACAAAAGCGTAGCGAGGGGTGCCACCGTTGACGTGTGGCCTTTACTTGGGGTGGATCGTCTCGGCGCTCTTTTTCCACACGAAGGGCTTGGGGTCCTTGTTCCAAGCCTTGATCCACGAACGGAGGCCGGCTTCCAGAGCCTGCACGCTCTTGTGGGGTCCCGACGCCTTGGCCGCGGCCAACTGAGCTGCGGCAATCTCCTCTTTGCAGTGCCCCTTCTTGAAGCGCACCAGGGGGATGTCGCCCTCAAGGGTGACGTGCTCGCGCAGTAGGCTCGACGTGGTGGCCATGGGCTTCCCTTCGTGATTGGAGACTTCGAAGGTAGCCCATGGCCACTTCACCGGCCGACGAACTGCAAGCCCAACCTGTTCCGCCTAGGGTTGCTTGGGGGTATGAGGACGCTCGCTAAGACTAGATGAGTATCAATGTGCTACAATCGACTCGATCCAACCACGTGGCCCACGTGTCCGTTCAACCGGGTCACCCCAGAATGGGCGCCGCCGATTGGCATTAGCTGGAAGGGGCGCAGAATACGCATGGCACGCGCGTTAATCCTGCGACTGCTCGTAATTTCAGTCGTTTTGGCCGGTTACAACGCCATGGTGACCCCCACCTCGAGGGCAGCGACGCCGTCTCCGAGCCAACCGAAAGTCCAGTCACTCGACGCCAGCGGCTGCAACGGGGATACATGCATCTACGTCACTTCGATGGGAGGGACGGGGACATATGTCACCCAGATTGAGGCTTCATCCAAACAGGCCGGACCCTACCAGTGCGCGAAGGTGAGCCTTATCGTGAATAACATCGTGGTCACTACCGACAATGCCGCCTGCGCGAACGGTTTCATTCACTTTTTCAGCAAGCCCTGGGTGCCCCGCGAGTACAACAGCGGGACTAAGCTGTGTGTGAGCGCAACGTGGGGAACGGGCAATCCGTGCGAAACCGTACATTCCTAGGTATGCGGAGGGCATCGTTCGCAACGAGATGCCGCCCGGAAGACCTTGTCTCCTCGATGGCCTCTCCATTCCAGGTGCCGGACTGCGGAGCCGGTGGTGTTCGCTGGTCCATGCAGGTGGTCGCTATCGAGGGCCTGGCGGATCGCCGCGGCAGGCAGCTGTGCCGGATCTGCACTGAGTATGTCGCCGGAGGAATCGATCGCCCTCAAGCGGTTGTGGCCCTGGATCAGCTAATCGACAGGGATGAGGGAGGGAGGGGTTGGGCGATTACCAAAGGCGGAGCAGATATCGATCTGCTGGCTTCGCCTCCAAGGTGGACCAGGGGCAAGGATGAGTTCAGATGTACGATCCGTCGTAACGGCGCCGTCCGAATCGCCACCGCAGAAGTCGGGGAGACCCAGCTAACCCAGGCTCTGGTCGGCAGTTTGAGGGATGTGCGCAATTCGGATCGGTACCTGCTCTCGTCGAGCCTCTCCACGGGTTTCTGGGTTACTGGGGAAGAAGCGTCTGGGGAGATTCCCGCCGCGAACTGAAAATGGAGCTACCTGAGGGTGAGTCTCCGGGAGCGCGAACCAGATCGGTGGAGGGGAAGTAGCTCTGCAAGCGACGAAGCTCGACGCTGGCTCGCCCAAGTGAGCGTCCGGGGCAGGCAGGGGCTGGTGATCGAGGCGCTCTGCGCCCTGACGTGTCCTGGTCGACGGCGTTGACATGTGATCTTAGTTGGGGTGGATCGTCTCGCCGCGGGAGAGCATCGCCACGTACTTCTCGATCCGCTGCGCCCGGGTCTGGGGCCGCTTCGCTGCTGCGATCCGGTAGAGGACGGCGTAGCGATTGGCCCCGCTCAGCCGCCCGAAGAACTCCCTGGCCGCCGGGTTGGCGTCCAGGGCGGCCCGCAGATCGTCCGGTACCGCCGCCGTCCTGGGCGAGGCGTAGGCTGCCTCCCACCGGCCATCCGCCCGGGCCGCCTCGACCTCGGCCAGACCAGGGAGCCGCATCGCGCCGGACTCGATCAGCTGCTCGGCCCGCTCCCGGTTGATCGCCGACCAGCGGCTGCGCCTGCGCCGGGGGGTGAAGCGCTGCAACCAGGCCCGGTCGTCGAGGGGTGCCTTCTGGCCATCGATCCAGCCGTAGCAGATGGCGGCACCGATCGCCTCGTCGTAGCTGACCGTCGGGACGCCCAACCCCTTCCTGGCGACCTGCAACCAGATCCCGGGCGACTGGGCGTGGTTGGCCTCCAACCAGGCGCGGAAGGCGTCCGCCGAATCGAACGCCAGCCGGGGAAGGTCGCCCATGCGTCAAACCTCGCGCCCGTTCAGCCGATCAGCGCGTAGGCCACCAGCGCTGCGCCCAGGCTGAGCGGCACGAGAACGCATCCCACGGCCGAGTAACGGCGGACCGACGGGGTGACCCCGGACGACGTTGCGGCCCGCCACCACACCAGCGCCGACAGCGACCCGGTGACTGCCAGGTTGGGCCCGATGTCGAGCCCGAACAGCAGCGGGACCGGATGGGCCGGACCCCGGGAGCCCAGGAGCACCGCCGCCGGGAGGTTGTTGACCGCCACGCTGGCGACTGCCCCCGCCAGCGCAGCCCTGACCGCCCCCGCGGTGCGCATCACCGCCGCCGGGTAGGACCAGGCCCGGGAGAGGGTGCCGAGCGCGGTCGCCGCCAGGAACAGGCCGGCGATCGTGGCCAGGTCGACCGCCTCGGCAACCTGGGCCAGCCGGATCCGGTGCCGCCCGGCCCGCAGAGCCAGCAGGACCACACCGACGGCGGCAACGGGAAGGGCGGCGTCTGGAACCACCAGGATGAGGGCGGCCGCAACCGCGATCGCCGCCAGCGTCAGCACCGCCGGCCTTCCGGGCTGTGCTCGGCGCCCCGGGGAGCCAGCTGCCTCCTGCCCGGAGCGGGGCGAACGGAACCCAACCCCGACGACGGCGGCCGTCACCCCCACCGCAGCTCCCCAGGGCCCGAGCATGCGGGTGAAGAACGGGGCGGCCCGGAGCCGGCCGCTGGCGAGAACGAGCAGGTTGGTCAGGTTGCTGCCCGGCAGCAGCAGCGAGGCGGCGTTGGCCATGAATACCGACCCGTACAGCAGACGAGCCTGATCGGCGCGACGCTTGTCCGCGACGTAGATGAGCACGGGGGTCAGGAACGCAGCAGCCGTGTCGAGGTTCAGGAAAACGGTGACGAGCGCCACCAGGCCCATCGCCGCCAGGTACAGGCATATATCGCCCCCCGGGAGACGGTCCAGCAACGCCCCGGCCCCAGCGAAGACGCCGTCCTCGTTGGCGACCGCCCCGATCACCAGCAGGCCGGCCACCAGCACGAACGGGGGCCAGCTGCGGGCGGCTGACACCACCGCATCCCGGTGGTCGAGCAGGACTGACGCCAGGGCCGCCGCCCCACCGGCACCGAGCACTGCCGTACGGAAATGAACTCTCATTTAACCCCCCGAGCTGCATCCCCTGTCCGGGGGACAGCGGCGCCCGCAGCCGAGTTGGACTACCCGGCCTTGGACGGCGGCAAATCCGGCAGGACAGAACGCTCCACTCACTGGATTGATCTAGATCACCTATGCGCGCCCCGAGAACCTGGCGGCGCGAACGTCCCGAGGACTATTTGAACTGGCTGTTAGCATTACACTTCGGACGTCGGGTCCGAACGATTGCACCACGAAGGAGGCAAACGTGATGGAGGCGAGCCGTCGGGAAGGTCGCAACGCCGTGGGTGTCATGGCGGGGTGGCACCGCAAGCGTGGTCAGGCCGGGATGCTGATCGCCGTGCTCGCCACGATCGCGCTGGTGGCCGCCTCCTGCGGCAAGTCCTCGACGCCGTCGACCTCATCGACGCCCGTCCCTGGATCGACCATCCAGCCGCCCGTCGGGACGAAGACTACAGGCGGGGTGGTCACCTGGGCGGAGGCACCGAGCGCCACGCCGAACTACATCTTCCCCATCGCCAGCTCGTCGTACTTCAGCGTCGCCAACCTCGCCCAGTTCCAGGTGCTGATGTACCGGCCGCTGTACTGGTTCGGCAACAACTACAACGCCGGCGTGGACCCCGACTACAGCATCGGACAGCCACCGGTGTGGACGAACAACAACACCACCGTCAGCATCACCCTCAACCCGTACAAGTGGTCGGACGGCGAGACGGTAACCGGCCGTGACGTCGTCTTCTTCATGAACCTGCTCGAGGCCGAGAAGACCGCCTGGGGGGCCTACGTCCCCGGGTACTTCCCGGACAACGTCAAGAGCTACACGGCCAGCGGCCAGACCGTCACCATGACCATGACGGCGCCGGTGAACCCCACATGGTTCCTGTACAACGAGCTCAGCCAGATCACGCCGTTCCCGCTGGCCTGGGACATCACCGCCGCCGGCCAGGCCGCGCCGACCGGGAACGCCACGAACGCACCGGACACCACGACGGCTGGGGCCAAGGCGGTCTACACCTTCCTGGACGGCCTGTCCAAGAACCTTGCCACCTACTCCACCACCCCGGCGGTCTGGGGCGTCGTCGACGGCCCGTGGTCGCTTTCCAGCTTCAACGCCACGACCAGCGAGGCCGACTTCGTGCCCAACGCCAAGTACAGCGGCCCGCAGTTCGGCGCTCCCGCCGCGACGATCTCCGAGTTCAAGGAGCTGCCCTTCACCAGCGAGTCTGCCGAGCTGGCCGTGCTCAAGACCGGATCGGCCAACCTGCAGGTCGGCTACATCCCCGCCGCCTCGGTCCCGCAAGCCAGCTCGATCGAGGCTAAGGGGTACGACGCCTACACGCTGTACTACTTCGGGTTCAACTACTTCGACCTCAACATGCACAACCCCACTCTGGGGCCGGTGTTCAGCCAGCTCTACTTCCGGCAGGCGTTCCAGTACCTGGTCAACCAGAAGGGCTGGGACAGCGCCTACGCTCACAACACCTCGATCCCGACCACCGGGCCGATGCCCGTCGGGGTCACCGACCCGTTCGCCGACGCCACTGCGACCGTGACGAACTTCCCGTACAACTTCGACCCGGCCAAGGCGAAGCAGCTGCTCACCAGCCACGGCTGGACGATCCCGAGCAACGGCACCTCGGCGGCGACCTGCACCAACCCCGGGTCGGGGCCCAACCAGTGCGGCGCCGGAGTTGCGGGGGGCACCGCGCTGAGCTTCAACCTGGACTACCAGGCCGGGCCGGTGGCACTCAGCCAGGAGATGGCCAACCTGAAGACCGAGGCGGCGACCGTCGGCGTCCAGCTGCAGCTGACCTCCCACCCGTTCGACCAGGTGTACTCGGTGGCGATCCAGTGCCAGCCCACCGATCCCAAGTGCAGCTGGACCGCCGAGAACTGGGGTGGCGGCTGGGTGTACTCCCCGGACTTCGAACCCACCGGCGAGGAGCTGTTCAGCACCGGGGCGGTCAGCAACCAGAACAACTACTCCGACCCGATTGCCGACGCGCTGATCAAGGCGACCACGGGAGTCGTCCCGCCGACCGAGACCGCCACCGACGCGATCAACGCCTACCAGGACTACATCCAGCAGCAGGTCCCGGTGGTGTACCAGCCCGAATCGGCCGGCAACCCTCAGCCCGGAGGACTGACTGTGGTATCCCAGCACCTTGGCGGCTTCACCGCTAACGTGTTCTCGTCCATCACCCCAGAGACCTACTACCTGACGAAGTAGCAGACAGCGCCCGGGCTGTAAGCGAACGGGGGCGGGCCGTTGGTCAGCTTCATCGTCCGAAGGATTGGCCAAGCAGTGATCGTGCTGCTCGGCTTGACCCTGCTCACCTTCTTCCTCGAGCACCTGCTGCCCGGCAGCGTCGCCCGTGACATCCTCGGTGTCCGGGCGACGCCCGCCGCGGTAGCGCAGTTCACGCACACCAACGACCTGGACCGCTCGGTCTTGTACCAGTACGCCCACTACCTGAATCAGCTGCTGCACTTCAACCTCGGCTTCTCCTACCGGCTGAACCGGGGTGTGGGGGCAGTCATCCGCAGCGAGGTACCCCGGGACCTCGTGCTGGTGGGAAGCTCGCTGGTGCTGGCGGTGCTGATCGCCATCCCGGTCGGGGTCGCCCAGGCGGTGCGCCGCAACGGGTTGATCGACTACGCGGGCACCACCGTGTCGTTCCTGCTGTACTCGATGCCGTCGTTCGCCTTCGGGCTGATCCTCATCCAGATCTTCGCCATCCAGTTCCACCTGTTCCCACCCGAAGCTCCCCAGGAGTCGAGCGTCCCGGCGATGGTTGCTCACCCGGCGGGGTTCGTCCTGCCGGTAGCCACACTGGCCCTGATCACCTACGCGGTGTTCAGCCGCTACATGCGGTCGTCGGCCATCGACACCCTGGCCCAGGACTACATCCGGACGGCCCGTGCGAAGGGGCTCCCGGAGCGGCTCGTGCTGTGGCGCCACCTGCTCCGCAACTCGCTGGTGCCGATCGCCACACTGGTCGGGCTGTCCCTGCCCCTGGTCTTCACCGCCGGGCTGATCATCGAGCAGCTGTTCAACTACCCGGGCATCGGGCTGCAGTACTTCCTCGCCGCAGAACAGACCGACTACCCGGTGATGATCGGCATCACGCTGCTGGTCGGGCTGGCCACGGTGGTCGGGAACCTGCTGGCCGACATCGCCTATGCCGTCCTCGACCCACGGGTCCGGTACTGATGCAACCCGAGACCATCCCTTCCGCCCAGCAGGTCGAGGTCGTCCCGGAGGGCGGGGCCGTCGTTGCCCAGGGCAGCCTCGGCCGGCTGATCCTGCGCACCTTCCTGGAGAACAAGTTGGCGATCATCGGCCTGGGCTTCGTGGTGATCGTCACCGCGTTCAGCTTCCTGGGCCCGCTCGTCTACCACACGAACCAGATCGCCACGAACCTGCTGGCGACCAACCTGCCCCCCGGGCACGGCCACCCGT
This sequence comes from Actinomycetota bacterium, assembly GCA_036781065.1. Taxonomy (GTDB): domain Bacteria; phylum Actinomycetota; class CADDZG01; order JAHWKV01; family JAOPZY01; genus DAIQBQ01. The sequence continues at coordinate 1,259 of DAIQBQ010000079.1, read as the reverse complement.
TCGGCACCGACCAGAATGGCTACGACGTTCTCGGGCGGCTGATGGCCGGCGGCCAGGTTTCGATGGAGATCTCCATCGCCATCGCCCTCGTCGCCACGACAGTCGGGGCGCTGTACGGGGCGATCTCCGGATTCTTCGGCGGGTGGCTCGACACGGCGATGATGCGTATCGTCGACGTCGGCTTGGCGGTCCCGGTGATCTTCCTGTTCATCCTGCTGTCCAGGATCTTCGCCCCGACAAAGGTGCTGCTGATCATCCTGCTGGCCGGGCTCTCCTGGCTGGGCCCGGCGCGGCTGGTGCGCGGCGAGACGCTCAGCCTGCGTACCCGCGACTACGTGCAGGCGGTGCGGTCGATGGGCGGCGGGCCGCGGCGGATCATCCTGCGCCACATCGTCCCCAATGCGATCGGCACGATCGTGGTCAATGCCACCTTCCAGATCGCCGACGCCACCCTGATCCTGGCCACGCTGGACTACCTGGGCCTCGGCCTGCCGCCGCCGACGGCGACCTGGGGCGGCATGCTCTCGGGCGGGGTCGGCTTCCTGCAGGACGGGTACTGGTGGCAGGTCTACCCGGTGCTGATCGTCATTGTCTTCACCGTGATCTCGTTCAACTTCATCGGCGACGCCCTGCGCGACTCGCTCGACGTCCGGCTACGCCGGCGGTGACGGGGGCCATGCGATGAGCCTGCTCGAGGTCCACGGCCTCAAGACCGTCATCCAGCTGCGCTCGGGCACGGTCAAGGCAGTCGACGGCGTCTCGCTCTCGGTCAACGCCGGCGAGACCCTCGGTGTCGTCGGCGAGTCGGGCTGCGGCAAGACGATGGTCGGGCTCTCGATCATGCGGCTCCTGCCCGAGGGCGGGCGGATCGCCGACGGCACGATCCTCTTCGACGGTGCCGACCTGGCGGCGAACAGCGAGGACGCCATGCACCACGTGCGGGGCAACCAGATCGGGATGGTGTTCCAGGACCCGATGACCTCGCTGAACCCGACGATGGAGATCGGCCAGCAGATCGCCGAATCGGTCCGCCTCCACCGCAAGGCCACCAAGGAGGCGGCGCTGGAGCGGGCCGAGGAGCTGCTCAAGCTGGTCGGCATGCCCCGCCCGTCCGAGCGGCTGAAGGACTACCCGCACCAGCTCTCGGGAGGGCTGCGCCAGCGGGTCATGATCGCCATGGCTCTCGCCTGTGAACCCAAGCTGCTGATCGCCGACGAACCGACAACGGCCCTCGACGTCACGATCCAGGCCCAGATCCT
>DAIQBQ010000078.1:0-10837 GCA_036781065.1 Actinomycetota bacterium | reverse complement strand
GCATGGCTAGCGGCCCCCGCCCGTCACCGCTCTCGGCGGTAGGGCGCGCATGAACCTGAAGGAGGGCACGCCGAGCGCCGACGTCACGCCGTCCCCCCCTCGGCTCGTTGTCGGTAGCGTCCCTCCGATTCGGTCCATGACCCGCGTATCGTCCCGACTGGGCCGGGGGAGCGGTCGGGAAAAAACCCAGAAGAAAAGAAAGGCCGACCAGATGCCCGGCCCAGATCGGCAGTTGGCTAGCTGATCACTTCCCGGGCCACGCGGATGCCAAGCTCCACGCCTGCCCATCCGGGGGCGACCAGCGTGCTCGGCCGCAGCAGCTCCCGCCAGGCACGCTCGGGCTTCAGACCGTCCCGCTCGAGGTCCACGAGCTGGACCCATTGCTGGTCTGGCAGTAGTTCGGTCCGTTCGGTCTGGCGGAGGTACTCCCCGCAGAGGCGGATCTCACCGCACTCATCCTCGAACCACCGCGGATCGTCGATCACCATGAGGGTGCAGACCTCGGGCCGCAGCGCCAGGAGGTTGACGGCGATCCCCGTGAAGAAGAGGCGGGTCTCGCCCGATGTCAGCATTCCCTCTAGGAGCTTGGCCTCCGGGCGCCGGTAGATCGCCTCGGGGTCGATGCTTCCATCCCCTGTCTCCAGCTCCTCGACTCCATACAGCTCCTCGATGAACTCCCGGACCACAGTCGCCTGCACCGAGAACTGTGCCCGGAGGGAGCCTGGCGATCCGTCCGAGACGAAGGGCTGGAACATGCCCGAGGGGATGACATGGTAACGGCGGCGGCTCGTGCTGACCCGGGTCGACCGCGGGGAGATGAACATCTTGTAGCCGTCGAAGTCCCGCCTGCTGACCCGAACGATGGTGAGGGTCGACACACCGACTGCGGAGGACCGGTGCGACCCGTCAGCTACCGGGTCGGCCACCCGCTCGTGCAGCCAGGCCCGGCGCTCCAGCTTCGGCCATGCCTCCTCCGGGCTGTAGTCGGGCCAGGCGGCGTAAGCATCGAGGATCTCGTCAGAGAGGGACTCAGAGGTGGCGAGTGAGTGGAAGTACGTCCCCATCTTGCAAAGCAACTTCGGGCTGGTAGCTGTCTGCTGGATAGTGCCAAGGTCGTAGGTGAGCTGGTTCCACTTGTCCAGGTGCGCCCGCCGGCCGGTCTGGATCTCCTTAACCTGCTGCTCCCAGTCAATGACGTGCCGGCGAAAGTCGGCTTCGGCCCGCGGGTCGCACTGCTCGTTCCACAGCCAGGAGCGCACGTCGGGAATGACCCCGGAGGCGGACAGCTCCCCAAGCCCCGCCTCGGTCTGCTCCCACTGCTCCCTCGGAGCCACCTTGGCCCACACCGGCAGCGGCCGGGCGTCGTCCTCGAACATCTTGAGCACCGGATAGGCCGGGTATGCGTTCTCCAGGAACTGGTAAAGACCGGGTCCGTCGAGGGCGCGGGCGTGCCACTGTTCATTCGACCGCCGGATGCCAGCGGCCGGCTGGGCTTCCTTGTGGTTGGGGGTCAGCGCCCGGAACGCGTTCGCAGCGCGTTCCCGCAACTCCGTCGTGGGCGCTAAGGCGCAGTACCGGCCGTGCGTCGTTGCGTCCGGGATCTCCTTGCCGGCCTCGAAGCGCGATACGACGGGGGCGCTCCAGCCCAGCAGCCTCCCAACTTGCTCCTGGGTCTCGCCCCGTGAATCTCGGATGTCGCGCAGGGACTGCGCATAGCTCCTCTCGGCCTTGCCCAGCCCACCGGAAAGAGCGGTGCGACTCCGTCCCATATGTGCTCGCCTTCCCGCCTGCCCGCTGGCTCCAGGTGTCCTCCATACGGTAACGGTCTTCCTCCGGCAGCCGGACCTCTACAAGCAGCGCGTCCGGCCCCTCGAGTACCGCTGCTGCTCAACGCCGCCTTCGACAACCTCGACAACCGTGTCTCGACCGTGCTGTCCGCCCCATTCCTCCAGGAGATGCCGGACCTGGCGTGGCTACGGCGGATCGCCCCTCGCTGCACCGCCGAGGCCGTCGACGTGGCCGTCGTCTGGGTCACCTGCGACATCGACTCGATGTACGCCTACCTCCAGGGCCGGGCGGCTGCCCGGGACGGCTGGAAGCTCACCCACTGGGACGACTGCCTCCGCTCCATCGACCTGACGCTACGGCCCCGGTGCTCACATCTTGAGGTCGACAACGGCGAGAACGCCACCGTGACCCTTGCCGCCCAGGCGCAGCAATTCGTCAGCATGGTGCGCCATGAGGCGTGACGCCGTCGTCCTGTACGGACCACCGGCCGGTCGCCTCGGAGGCTCAACCGGCGCAAGCGCTGTGAGCTTCGAGGTCCTCATCCCGGCGCTGGCATTCCGTGCCGATGACCGGCTGGATCTCGATCTGACGAGGGCCTACGCAGATCGGGCAACCGGGACGTGGACGAACCGGTTCATCCTCTCCGGGTCGACGGCCCTCGGGGACCTGCTCACCCCCACGGAACGGGCGCTGATCCCGGATGTGTGGGCCGAGGTCATGGACCGATCCCGGCTCGTGGCGTGCTGGTGCGGCGAGGACGTCGAGGCCGCGGCGGAACGGAAGATCCCCCCCGCTCGTCGTCATGCAGGGGTTGCATGACGAGCCGGAGGCGTGCTCGTTCTTTGCGGACGGACCTGCCCGACCGAGCTGCTCCGAACTTCGATGCTCACCGGGCACGTGCGCTTCCTGCCTGGTCAAGGGACCTTGCGTGGCCCGCCCTTGACGGCGGAGCGCCCGCGCCCCCCGTAGGCTATGGAGCTGAGCGGATAACGGTGGCACAGTGTTGGGGTGGCCGTCGCCGGATGGAACGTTCCGCGCTCGAATCCTCAGGGTCGAACCAAGGATCGGGAATGCCAGCCTGGGCATGCCACCATCGAGGAGGTCTGGGAATGCGGAGCACGGGATCTTCGAGAAGAGCAGCCCGACGTGACCAGGCCCGGGCGAGGGCAGGAACCTGGTACGAAGGTTCCACGGCCTTGACGCCGGAACGGCGTGGCAGGCTCCGGCCGAGGTGTTCCGTTGCTTGAGGGCGTCGCTCACCTCCTCCGAGCCGATGCCACCCGGCGACCGGACACGCTCAGGCCGCCAACGTGAAGGGCGGGTACACGTCGGTGAGAAGGCCCACATACGACTCGACCCGCAGCCCATAGCGGGCGGCGCCGACGATGAAATCGCGGACTCCCTCCGGGTATTTGCCGGTGAAGAGCACCGCGATCAGCCCGCCAGCGGCGGCGAAGATGCCAGCGATGGTCAGCACGACGAGCACCAGGTAGTGGGGAATGGCCAGGAGCCATTTGTAGAGCGGCTTCCAGCGGTCGAGGTGCTCCGGGTAGGCGATCGACAGGCTGGTGTGCGGTTCGACGCCGTCGTCGGCGGCGGAGGGCTGGAAGTCAAACGGCGGGTAGTCCTCGTGGAGGAAGAGGGCGTAGCTGAGCGCCCGCCATTCGTAGCGAAACGACGTCGCAATCATGTCGAACAAGGGCTGAGGAATCTTCTTCGTGAAAAGCACCGTGAACAAGCTGATGAGAATCAGCACTTGGCGCAGGCTCCGCAGGGCGCTGGCGATAAGGAGCTGCGGAAGGGCGAGCAGCCACTGAACCAGTGGCCGCCACCGGGTGATGCGCTGATCTCCCTGGAACTCGAGTTGGGCAGGGTAGGGAACGTTCACTGACATGGTTTCCTCCTTCCTCGCCGCACCGGGTGGCCCGCCTTTGCGACCGGTCCACAACTAGATCGTGGCGCCGAAGGGCCGCCTCGTGGTAGTGCCGATGAGCCTCCCTTCTGGCAGGCTACGCGGCCTGTAGCTCTTTGCGGCCGATGAGCATCGTGGAACCGTCCGGCCGGCCCGCCCCGGGTGGGCCGTCCGGCCCTAGGACCCCGGTAGGTCGCCGACCAATGATGGAGGGGTACGAGTACACATGCAGGCATCAGTAGTTCTCCCTTGGGGCCGCCGGAGGGTAGCCCCGACACGCTGAAGAAACCCTCCTGCGCCTTCCGGGGCGGAAGGCGAACTCACCGGACCCAACCCGGGTCGGGAAGGAGCGAGCGATGGACGTTTCAAGTGTGATCAAGAATGCCGAGGACGCGATGGTCGTCAAGCGGGTGTTCGGAGATCCCTTCACCGACCACGGCACCACGCTGATCCCCGTCGCAAGCATTCGCGGCGGTGCCGGCGGCGGCCACGGCGATGCTCCGGAAGGCAAGGGCACCGGTGAGGGCGGCGGCTTCGGGATGAAGGCCACCCCGGCCGGGGCCTACGTGGTCAGGGACGGCGCTGTATGCTGGCGGCCCGCGGTTGACGTCAACAAGATCATCGTGGGGGGCCAGATCGTGGCGGTCGTTGCTCTTCTGGCGCTCCGGTCCATCGTCAAATGGCGAGCCTTGGGCGCTTGGCGGAGCGGCGCCGGCGACACGGTTCGTGCCTATCCCCGGCGAACCCATCACACCCGCGGCCAAACGGCCCTGGCGGCCTAGCCCACGGCCTCAGCCCTTAGGTTGCGTCCTGGTGGCGTCGAGCGCCGCACCAATTGCTACCCCGATGCCGGCCCCGACGCTGGCACCAATGGCAATGCCCGGGCCTCCCGCGCCCAGCAGTCCGACGACCGTCCCGAGCGCCGCGCCGAAAACCACACCGAGAGCGGTCCATGGGTAGTTTGAGCGTGGGTTCTGTGCGCCGTGTTCGTTCATGGTCCTCAGTTTTGACCAGCGGCGATTCGCTTGCCAGGGCTACATGGCCCTCGCACGCCGGGTCAGGTGGGTCCCTCTAATTCTCATTGGGGTGCTCCAGCCGAGGCCGTCACAGGAGCCGGCGAGGCCCCCAGCAGAGACCATTCGAGTCGGACACAGACCTCCCGGTCCACGGACATCAAATCTCCCAATTGACGCTTACAGAGCCTCCCGGTGGACGGTCAGGACGGCGGTTCATCACGTGGCAGACGGTGGATGGGGCGGGTTGCGTGGCTTGGGTCGGACGATGGTTTAGAGAGGTGTGCAGTCCCCCGCCCTGAGGCCCAGCCGGAGGGGTTGAGTCGAGGAGGACCCGGAGCCAGGGTGTGCCAGCACTGCCGTTGAACCGGTTCCGTCGGGCGGCCCGAGATGTGCTCTCGCACCGCGGTGACCCACCCGCCGGTCACGCCGGCAGCCAGCAGGAAGGCGACGGCCAATGGGGTGCTCCGATGAGGGCGACGACCCCCTTGCCCGCCTTGGCCTCGGCCAGCCGGTGGGAGGCTCCTTCTGTTGCAGGCCCCCGGACTCGGCCCCACCCAGTCCCTGCCCCCCAGATTCGGCGCCGACGTCGTCGGCGTACAGCGGACCCGCCGCAGACAGCGGGCCCGCCGCAGACAGCGGGCCCGCCGCCGCCACCAGGGCCACGAGATGGGCACCGTTGATCCCTGCGCCAGTTGGCCTCGGCGGCCTGAATCAACGTGAAGGCCCTCCCGAGGGCGGCGGTTCGCGATCCAGCCCCCCGGGTGACGTTGGTGCGGGCCTTGACCGGGGAGAAGGTGGACTCGATGGGGTCGGGGGCTCGCCCGCGATCTGGTAGCCGGGACCGGAGGGCCCCGCAGAAATAGGGGAACGCCCCGATGTGGCCGCCCTCCCCGCCAGCGCACCCTTGAGCCAGCCGACGCCCGGCCGGGCGTCCCGGGCGGGAGGTGGGGCCATGGCATTCGAGGCACTGAAGGAGCGGCAGGCGCAGGTGTGGAACTCGGCAGACTTCGAGCAGCTCGCCGCCACCGCCGTCGACATCCACGGGAACCTGCTCTCGCATCTGGGCGTGAACCAGGGGGAGCGGTGGCTCGACACCGCCACCGGGACCGGGGCGGTGGCCATCCGGGCCGCCCGCCTGGGGGCGGTGGTGGTCGGGACGGACTTCGCCGGCGGCCTGCTTGCGACCGCCCGCCGGCGGGCGGTCGAGGAGGGGGTCACGGTCACCTTCCAGCTGGGCGACTGTGAGGCCCTCCCCTTTGCCGACAGCACCTTCGACGTCGTTTGCTCAGCCCAGGGAGCGGTCTTCGCCCCCGACCACGCCGCCGTGGCCCGGGAGACGATCCGGGTGTGCCGGCCCGGCGGCCGGATCGGGATGACCGCCTGGAGGCCGGGGGGCAGCATCGAGGCATTCATGCGACTCGTCGGCCGCTTCATGCCCCCGCCCCCGCCGGGAGCCGGCAACCCGATGGACTGGGGACGCCCGGACTACGTCGAGGGGCTGCTCGGCCAGGACTTCTCGCTCGAGTTCTTCGAGGGCGAGTCGCCCCAGCTCGGTACCTCCCCCGAGGCCCTGTGGGGGCTGTTCTGCGCTGCCTTCGGCCCTATCGCCGCCCTGGCTGCGACCCTGGACGAGACCCGCCGCGCCGAGCTGCATGATGCCTTCGTCCGCTTCTACGAGGGGTACCTGCTCCCCGACGGCTCGGTGTCGGCGCCCCGGGAGTACGTGGTCATCGTGGGCCGTCCCCGCGGCTGATCGCGGCGGGCCTCGGCGCCCGGCCCAGAGCCGCCTCGACCTCGGCTACCAGCTTCATCGTCGGCACCACCGTGTCCGGGTTGAGGCTCATCGACTCGATCCCAAGCTCCACCAGGAACTGGGCCATATCCGGGTAGTCGGATGGGGCCTGGCCGCAGAGCCCGGAGTGGATGCCGTGGCGCCGGCACCCCTCGACTGCCTGCCGGATCATCTCCTTGACCCCGTCGTCGCGCTCGTCGTAGTCGAAGGCGACCGTCTCGCTGTCCCGGTCGACGCCCAGCGTCAGCTGGGTGAGATCGTTGGAGCCAATCGAGAAGCCGTCGAACAGCGGGGCGAACTGGTCGATGAGCACGACGTTGTTCGGTATCTCGCACATGGCGTAGACCCGCAGCCCGTTCCGCCCTCGTCCCAGCCCGAACTCGGCCATCCGGTCCAGCACCGCCCGGGCCTCGGCCACCCGCCGCACGAACGGCAGCATCAGCACGACATTGGTGAGCCCCATCGATTCCCGGACCCGCAGCATGGCGGCGCATTCCAGGGCGAACCCCTCCTGGTAGGCCGGGTGGGCGTACCGGGCGGCACCGCGGAAGCCGAGCATCGGGTTGTCCTCGGTGGGCTCGAACGCCGCCCCGCCGAGCAGGTTGGCGTACTCGTTGGTCTTGAAGTCCGACATCCGCACCACCACCGGCCTCGGCCAGAAAGCGGCAGCAATCGTGCCGACGCCCTCGGCGAGCCGCTCGACGAAGAACGATGCCCCGTCCGGGTAGCCGGCGGTGAGCTCCGCCAGCCGGCGCCGGGTCTCCCGGTCGGGCACCTGTTCCGGATGGATCAGCGCCAACGGGTGGGCTTTGATCGCCTCGGCGATGATGAACTCTGTCCGGGCCAGGCCGACGCCGTCGCAGGGAAGGAACGAGGTCTGGAAGGCGAGGTCGGGGTTCCCCAGGTTGACCATGATCCGCGTCGCTGGCCGGGCCATGCCGGACACGTCGGTGCGCTCGACCTGGAACGGGATCTCGCCTTCGTAGACCCGGCCCGTTGCCCCTTCGGCGCAGGACACGGTCACCGCGGTCCCGGTGCGGATGCGCTCGGTGGCGTCGCCCGCTCCGACGACCGCCGGGATGCCCAGCTCGCGGGCGACGATCGCCGCGTGGGCGGTACGGCCGCCCCGGTTGGTGACGATCGCCGACGCCTGGGCCATCGCCGGCCCCCAGTCGGGGGTCGTCGTTTCGGCGACCAGGACTTCCCCGGGCTTGAACGACGGCAGGTCCGCCAGACCCCTGACCAGGCGCGCCCGCCCGGAAGCGATGCGCTCACCGATGGCACGCCCCTCGACAACGACCCGTCCCCGGCCCTTCAGGATGTAGTGCTCAAGGGTGGCGGTGGCCTTCCTGGAGGCCACCGTCTCGGGCCGGGCCTGGACGATGTAGAGCTTGCCGTCGACGCCGTCCTTGGCCCACTCGATGTCCATCGGACGGCGGTAGTGCTCCTCGATCGCGCATGCCGACTCCGCCAGCGACAGCGCGTCGTCGTCGCTGATGCAGAACACCGCCCGGTCCGCCTTGCGGGTTGCCACGTTGCGGACCTTCCGCCGGCCGGTCTCGGCGGCGAGCAGCATCGTCTGCTCCTTGGCGCCCAACCGCCGGCGCAGCACCGCCCGGTGGCCGGCGGCGAAGGTTGGCTTGTGGATGTAGAACTCGTCGGGCTCCACGGCCCCCTGGACGACGTTCTCGCCCAACCCGTAGGCGGCGGTGACGAATATGACGTCGGGGAAGCCCGACTCGGTGTCCAGCGTGAACATCACGCCGGAGGCGGCCAGGTCCGACCGCACCATCTTCATGATCCCGATCGACAGCGCCACGCGGTCGTGGTCGAAGCCGTTCTCGATGCGGTAGGCGATCGCCCGGTCGGTGAACAGGCTGGCGTAGCACCGGCGGCAGGCATCGAGGAGCTGATCGTCGCCGGAGACGTTCAGGTAGCTCTCCTGAGCGCCGGCAAAGCTTGCCGTAGGTAGGTCCTCGGCGGTGGCCGAGCTCCTCACGGCCAGGCTCACATCGTCCCCGTACTGGCTTTGGAGCCGGCGATAGCCCGCCAGGACGTCGTCGGCGACCGCCTCCGGGAGCCCGGCCCCGTAGACGATCCGGCGAGCCGCCTTCCCCCGCCGGGCCAGGCCGGCGATGTCTGCCGGGTCGAGCCCGTCGAGGACCTTCGCCAGGCGTTGCCCGGCCCCGGACTCGGCCAGCAGCTGGCGGTAGGCATCGGCGGTGGTGGCGAACCCGTTCGGGATGAGGACGCCCTTGGTTGACAGCTCCCGGTACATCTCGCCCAGCGAGGCGTTCTTGCCGCCGACCAGGCCGAGGTCGCCCAGACCCACCTGGTCGAAAAAGCGCACGTAGCGCAGCTTGGGGGCTGTCCGCCCCCCCGATTTCGTTGACCGTGCTGGCTCCGCGGTAGCCACACCTCAATTGTGCCCACCGCACCGTGCCGGGTCCCCGGGCCGCGCATTCGTGGCACCCCGACCATCGCTGTCCTGATCTCAGGCGGATTCCGCTAGGAAAACAGGACAGCGGGATGTGCCCGCCCGGCGGAACGCCGTCAGAGCGAGCGAGTGTCGCGCAGGCTCGGAGATTTGTCCCAACCCAGATAGATCATCGGAGGCAACCGTGTGGTCTAATCTGGGGTGTGCTTTGGATCTATGACCTACCGTCGTGGCTGCTCGCCCTGATCTTTGTGGTGGTGTTTGTGGGGTTTTCCTCGGCGGGTGTCCTCCTGGCGGGACCGCGGATCAGGAAGGGTGTCGCTGGCAAGGAAGGGTGGCGGGAGCACGTGAGCATCACCCTCGAGGCCGCCTTCGTGTTCGTCGGGCTGCTGCTGGCGCTGGTCGCCCTCGCCGCCTACGGCAACTTCACCGAGGCCCGCTCGGTCGTCGACTCCGAGGCCTCGGCCCTGGGGACCCTCTACCGGGACGTCAACGCCTACCCGGAGCCGGACCGCACGCTCCTGCAGGTCGAGATCCAGTCTTACATTTCGAAGGTCATCAACCACGACTGGCCGGAACAGCGGCGCGGCATCGTGCCCAACGGGGCCGTGCTGCCGACCGAGATCGTCCTTGTGCTGGCCAAGTTCCAGCCAGCCAACGCCGGCCAGACCGCGCTGTCCCAGGCAGCGCTGGCGGAAGCCAACACCTGGCTGCTCGCCCGCCGGCAACGACTGGACATCGTCACCCGGGGGTTGCCGGTGACGCTGTGGGTGGTGCTGGTCGTCGGCTCCGCGGTGAACATCGGGTTGACCTGGCTGCTTCCCGTGCACAACGTGCGCGGGCACCTGGTGCTCGCCGCGTCCTTCGCGCTGGTGGTCGCCCTGATCCTGTTCGTCACCGCCTCGCTGGACCACCCGTTCCGCGGCCCGTTCGGCGTGAGCCCGGAGGCGTTCCAGCTGATCCGCGCCGACGTGATCGTCCCGACCCAGCAGGTCGGAGGGGGCTGAACGTTGGGCTGAACAGGCTCAGCCCCTCGCCGGAAGCTCCATCGCCTGGGCCACCAGCTCGACCGACCGCAGCCGTGCCTCCGACGTCGGCGACTGGTGGGCGACGATCAGCTCGTCGGCCCCGGCCAGCCGGGCGAAGCCATCGAGGTAGGAGCGGACGGCGTCTGGGGTGCCGACGGCGGCGTAGCTGAACATGTGCTCGACCCGGCGCCCGGCCTGGGAGTCGAGCAGGGCGTCGGCCTCGTCGTCGGTCAAGGTCCGCCCCCGGCTGACCAGCGCCGCCAGCCGGAACCGTTTGGTGACCGCCAGCTGGCGCTCGGCGTCCTCGGAGGTATCGGCAGCGAGCACGTTGACCCCGGCGATCACAAAGGACTGCCGGAGCTGGCGGGAGGGCCGGAACTCCTTGCGGTAGAGGGCCACGGCGTCGAGTAGGTCGTCCGGGGCGAAGTGCGAGGCGTAGGCGTAGGGCAATCCCAGCGCGGCCGCCAGCTGGGCGCCAAACAGCGACGACCCGAGGATGTACAGCGGCACGTGCGCCCCTTTGCCGGGCGTCGCCTGGATCCCGGGCAGCGGCGACTCGTCGGAGAGGAACCCCTGCAGCTCCAGCACGTCGTCGGGGAACCGGTCGGCGGCGGTGGGGTAGCGGCGCAGGGCGAAGGCGGTGTCCTGGTCGGCGCCGGGAGCGCGGCCGAGCCCGAGGTCGATCCGCCCCGGGTACATCGCCTCGAGGGTGCCGAACTGCTCGGCGACCATCAGCGGCGCGTGGTTGGGGAGCATGATCCCGCCGGCCCCGAGCCGGATCGTCGAGGTGAAGGCCCCGAGGTGGGCGATGACGACGGCGGTAGCCGACGAGGCAATACTCGGGATGTTGTGGTGCTCGGCGTA